>JAGQOZ010000745.1 GCA_020426955.1 Planctomycetales bacterium | reverse complement strand
ATAACTTAAATCTCTGTAACTGTGGGAAACTCTCCCGATAAACAGCTACTGACACCAATATAGTAGGACGGTTATGGCTTTAGACAACACCACGATGCAAAAAACTTGTTGATAGAAATTCATATATTTTTTGCGGATTGTTGTAAATGGACATATGTGCGCTTTACTAATACAAAAAAGGCCACCCGAGGGCAGCATTAATCGTCACCAGCAGCGCTCTCGATAACCGCCTAAGACCAATCGATTTCTATCAAATCAGCTTGCCAATCCTATCAGTTGTGATAGGTAAAGAAGCTCACAATGATAGGAAAACGATGCTGTCCCCCGTCACACCAAGGCAACGTGCCATTCTGGACATTATCGCCGGCAATCACCCGCTGGCGATTTCTGCCATTCATGGTCACCTGACGCCCCACGTTAGCATCCCAACTGTGAATCGTGACGTTGCGGCCTTAGTTGCGTTCGGCTACGTAACCAAGAATGGAAGCGGAAGAGCCACTGTATACACGCTGTCTCGCCGCTACACATTGTTCGCTCCAATCGACGTTGAGGCGTATTTTGCTGCCGAGCCGGACCAACGTTCGGCAATGAAGGGATTCAATCACGACTTGCTAGAAATCCTCAAACGTGAAGCGATTTTCACTGAGGACGAGCGGCGTCATCTAAACTCGCTCCGGCAAGAATACCGGCACAACCTGGCCTTGCTTTCCCCCGCTTTGTATCAGAAGGAATTGGAACGACTAACCATCGAACTAAGCTGGAAATCGTCGCAGATCGAAGGCAATACCTATTCGCTACTCGAAACCGAACGGCTGTTCGTTGAACAACAGGCAGCGAAAGGCAAATCGCCAGGTGAAACGACCATGATTCTCAATCATAAGGCTTGCTTGGATTTCATTCTGGAGCACAACGAGATTGGCCAGACCCTGAATCTTGCAACGCTTGAACAAATCCACTCGTTGCTGATCAGTGATCTCGGTGTAAGTCGCAATTTGAGGTCACGTACGGTAGGCATCACTGGAACAACCTATCAACCGCTCGACAACCCGCATCAAATCAAGGAAGCGACAGAACTGATGTGTGACATAGTCAACAATCGACCATGCAACTTTGAAAAGGCACTGCTTGCGGTTTGCTTGATTTCCTATATTCAACCATTCGAGGACGGCAATAAACGCACAGACCGAATGGTCAGCAATGCTTTGCTGATCGCCGATGGAGCGTGTCCCTTGTCCTATCGGAGCGTTGATTCACTTGATTACAAGAAAGCGATGCTGCTCTTCTACGAGCAAAATAATCTAGCTGCTTTCAAACAGATTTTTATGCAACAAATCGAGTTCGCGGTTAAAACCTATTTCCGCTAGATATCGTCGCCTAGCCTCGGTCTTGCTTGTCGGTGTTGAGTGTCATTGTGCTCTCGTTGTGATCGAATCGCACGAACCAATGCGTCGATCGATTCACCGTCCGGCCACGCGGCGAATTCCAGAGTGCGAAAGTCATTGAGGGTTTCGACTCCTTATTTCGTTGCCAGTTCATCGAGGTTGATTTTATCCATCATGTTACTTGCTCCGAAAAACTTTAACGTCAATTCCAAGCTTTGGCGTTTTGAAATTCTTATCGCTGGTGACCACAGTCGCATTTCGGAGGAGCCCCAGGGCCAAGCAAGCCCGGTCACCCAGCGAAAGCCCCGCTTCCCGCGTTGCCTCCCGAATCGCTCCGATCTGGCGAGCATGCGCTTGATCACTATTTACCACTTCAATCTGAAGCTGGTCGACTGCCCAGTCAATCTCAGCCTCCGAAATTCGCAATGCCAACACGCGGCGAGCTTACCTGCGGGCATTGGTCAGTTTTGTCGAATCGTGCAACAGCCAGCAATTGCCGCTACGCTCGCTTACTCCCTACCACATTGCCGCCTACATCGAACAACTTGCTACCACACACGCGGCTCCGTCAGTTAAGCAGCATCTCGCCGCACTTCGCATGCTGGGGGACTACCTTGTTGTGGGGCAGATTGTACCGCACAACCCGGCATCCGCTGTACGCGGTCCCAAATACGTCGCCAAGAAGGGGAAAACGCCAGTGCTCACTTCGGAGGAAGCTCGGCAGTTTTTTGATGCCATTAACATCGACACCCTGATCGGCCTGCGGGACCGAGCCCTCTGCGGCGTGCTGGTTTATAGCTTTGCCAGGATCACAGCGGTATTGAATATGAATGTGCAGGACTACTTTCATCAGGGGCGGCGTTCCTGGCTACGCCTGCACGAAAAGAACGGCAAGTATCACGAAGTGCCCGTTCACCACACGGCCCAGGAATATCTGGACGCCTATATTAACGCTGCCGAACTGACCGATTTTCCAAAGACGCCACTTTTTCGAACGGTCACCCGACAACGAACGCTCAGTGACAAACGCTTGTCACCGCGAGAAGCACTCGCCATGATCAAGAGACGGGCCGTTGCCGCTAACATCGGCGATCACATCGGTTGCCACAGCTTTCGTGCCACGGGCATTACGAATTTTCTGCAAAATGGCGGCTCTCTGGAAAACGCCCAGGCGATTGCTGCCCCACGAAAGCCCCCGGACCACCAAACTCTACGACCGCACACGCGACGAGATCAGCCTGGACGAGATCGAACGCATTCGGTTTTAGACGTACGAACTAGAGTCTACCACTTCACCAGCCATACAACCGCCTGTCCCGGATCGAGTTGCATGGCGTGGTGTTCGTCGGCTTCGATGAT
>JAGQOZ010000744.1 GCA_020426955.1 Planctomycetales bacterium | reverse complement strand
CGCAGTCCTCAAGGCTCGACCAAGCGTGTACAATAAGTGATCTCGCCGCCAATTTTACTGCATCGTGCCTTGGTCCGAAAACGCACACCGCAAACCACTCACTTCGATCGTACCTTCCCGAGTATCTTCGTATGAATCGACAACTGTTTCTACTGCTTTTGTTCTTTCCAACCGCGTTTGCGTTGGCCGACGAAATCGATTTCAATCGCGACATTCGGCCGATTTTGTCCGACAAGTGTTTTCATTGTCACGGTCCCGATGCGAACGATCGCGAAGCCGATTTGCGGTTCGACACAGAAGAGGGCGCCATGATCGATCTGGGTGGTTATCGAGCGATCGAGCCGCACGATCCCGAAGCCAGCGAAATGCTGAATCGCATCACCACCGATGACGAAGACCTCCGCATGCCGCCAGTCGAAACGAACAAGGCCGTATCGCCGGAGGAAACAGAATTACTGCGACAATGGATTGCCGCCGGCGCACCGTGGTCCGGACACTGGGCTTTTCAGAAACCCACAATGCACTCGGCGCCCCAAGTGAGTGACAAAGACTGGTCACACACCATGATCGATCGCTTTCTGTTTGCGAGCGCCCAGCGACATCACTTGACCATGTCGCCGCCAGCCGATCCAACGACGCTGGTTCGCCGACTGTATTTTGACTTGGTCGGCCTGCCGCCAACACCGGAAGTGGTTTCCAGTTTCGCGAAACAACCGTCGCCGGACGCGTATGCAGCGTTGGTCGATTCGTTGCTAGAATCGCCGCACTTTGGCGAACGCATGGCGGTCTACTGGTTGGACTTGGTTCGTTACGCCGACACGGTTGGTTATCACGGCGATCAGGATCACAATATTTCGCCGTATCGAGACTACGTCATCGATGCGTTCAATTCTGATCTGCCGTTCAACCAGTTCACTCGCGAACAACTCGCCGGCGACTTGCTACCCGACGCCACGATGGATCAAAAAATTGCGTCCGGCTACAACCGCTTGTTGCAAACCACGCACGAAGGCGGCCTGCAGCCGCAAGAATATCGAACGATCTATGCGGCGGATCGAGTGCGAAATGTGTCGGCCGTGTGGTTGGGCGGGACGCTCGGTTGTGCTCAATGCCACGACCACAAATTTGATCCGTACACCCTGAAAGACTTCTATTCCATGGCCGCATTCTTTGCGGACATAGATGACGAATCGCATTTCAAAACCGGCACCAACAATTTACCTACCAAGCGACCTCCGGAAATCGACGTGCTCAACCGCCAGCCGCGAATGCAGCTCGGACAGCTCGAAGCACAAGCCGCTGAATTGCAGCAACAGTTGGAAACGTGCGATGCCAATGTAACGCCGCAACTGCAAAAGAATTTGCATTCGCTGCAGCATGAAATCGAATCTCTGCAAAAGCAAGCTCGCACCACCATGATCACTGTTGCGCTGGACCAACCGCGAGTGACGCGTGTATTACCTCGAGGAAACTGGCTGGACGAATCGGGCGAAATTGTCGAACCGGCCGTGCCGGAATTTTTGGGTTCGCTGGATTTAGATCGCCGAGCGAACCGGTTGGACTTGGCCCAATGGTTGGTGGATCCCGATGCAGCCGGACTGTTGACTTCGCGAGTGTTCGTGAATCGAATTTGGTATCTGTTGTTCAATGAAGGGTTGGCTCGTAGCCTAGACGATTTTGGTGGTCAAGGCGTGCCGCCCGATCATCCAGAACTGTTAGACAATCTGGCGGTCGAATTCGTCGGAGACGGTTGGAGTGTCAAACGGTTGATTCGGCGGATCGTGATGAGTCACGCGTATCGGCAATCGTCTGCGGCTTCGCCAGAACAAACGGAGGTTGATCCGCTGAATCGCTATTTCGCTCGGCAAAATCGCTTTCGCCTGCCAGCCGAATTTGTGCGTGACACTTCGTTGGCAGTGAGTGGTTTGCTGGTAGATGACGTGGGCGGAGCGAGTGTTCGTCCTTATCAGCCTGCAGGCTACTATCGGCATTTGAACTTTCCGCCACGTAAGTATGCAGCGGACCAGAATTCGCAACAATGGCGGCGAGGTGTCTACGTGCATTGGCAGCGTCAGTTTTTGCATCCGATGCTGAAATCGATGGACGCACCCAGCCGAGAAGAGTGTACGGCACGGCGATCGCAATCCAACACGCCGCTGGCCGCACTGACGTTGCTGAACGATCCCAGTTTTGTCGAAGCTGCGCGAGCGTTTGCTGAGCGGACTCTTCGGCAAGCAAGATTGGAATCGGACGAAGCGAAAATTGGTTGGGCGTTTGCACAAGCGACTTCGCGCACGCCAGATGCTTTCGAAACGAACGCCTTGCTAGAGTTATTACAAGTTCGTCGCCAAGAATTCCAAACAAACGGACCCGCGGCCGATCAACTGCTGCAAGTCGGCTCGGCTCCGCTAGACGGCGAAACGCCGCCTGTAGAACTCGCCGCATGGACGTCTGTTTGCCGAGCGATCTTGAATTTACACGAAGTCATCAACCGCAATTAGCCCAGCCATACGAGCCTTCAACAATGTCAAAGACGAACGATTGGACCACACAACTTCAGCGAAGGACGTTCCTTTCCAACGCCGGAATGGGTTTAGGAGCGGCTGCGCTCAGTTCGCTGTTGCAGAAAGATGGATTCGCCAAAACGCGTAGCAATTCGCCAGGCGCGACCGGCCTGCCACATCACGCGGCGACGGCCAAGCGAGTGATTTTTTTGTGCATGGCAGGCGGGCCTTCGCATTTGGAAA
>JAGQOZ010000743.1 GCA_020426955.1 Planctomycetales bacterium | reverse complement strand
AATGCGAATGCAATGTTCGCTGTACTTCGCCCGTCATCGCATCCAAGATGTAGACTCGTGATACGTCTCCGTTTGCTGGATTGGCCATGACGCCGATAGCCAGTTGCGACTGGTCCGGAGTCACGGCAATCGCATGCAACGGACCTAGTTGAGGCTGGAATTGACGAACCAAACATTCACTGGTCAGATCCCAGATTTTTACGAAACCGTCATCGCCTACCGAAGCCGCCATTGTGTCGTTGGCAAAGACAGCAACTTCGTTGGCCGCGCCTTGATGCTGGCCAAAGTAGCGCACTCGTGATTGCAACGCGTCATGCAGTAAATGCCACTCCAGGGTTCGCACGTCGGACTGGCCCTGTCCAGGAATTTGTTGCAGAGCAAATTCGCGAGCCTTCACCAGGTTGTGATCGGAAAAGTAATTAAACGTCGTCTGCATGCCGTAGCGATAGCTCAGCTCTCTTGCGGCCAGTTCACTCTGTTCTGCTCGCTGCCGCTGCGCATTGGCCTCCTGTTCTCGCTGCTTTGCCAACGTTTCCGCAGAAAGCGAATCACGTAGCGCTGACTCTTTGTCCGACACCGCCTGCGACAGCTCGTCAGCTCGATTGGACAACGCATTCGAATAAAACGCCATGACCGCAAACACGGAAACCAGTGCCAGGCACGTCAGCGTCACAATACCGCCTGCCAGCGTCCGATTCTTCGCTCCCCAACGCATCAGGCGTTCCGTTCTGGACAGCCGCCTGGCGGTGATAGGACGCTGCTGGCAGAACCGCTGTAAGTCCTCTGCCAAATCCGCTGCCGATTGATACCGATCTGCCGGTAACGGCGCCAGCGTTTTAAGGATAATGGTCTTCAGGTCAGGCGGAATGGCGACGCTGGTTGATTTTGATTCGCGCCGAAACGGATCCCAATTCCCCGATTCAATTTGTTGTAACATGCTGGCCACCGTCGCATTGGGCAACGGCACGTTTCCGGTAACCAGTTCGAACAATACCACGCCGATCGACCAGATATCACTGTGCGGTCCCACTTCACGTCGCCGTCCCGCCGCTTGTTCGGGCGACATATACGCGATGGTTCCCAAAGCATGGCCTGTCCGAGTTAGCCCGGTGGACGAAGTCGAACGATCCGCCGATTCGTAGAACGTGGCCAGACCAAAATCGGTCAAGCGAACATGGATGGGAAGATGTTCCGAATCCAGCGGTTTGTCGCAACGTTCGATCAACACATTGCTCGGCTTGATGTCTCGATGAATCACGCCGTTGGCATGCGCATACTGTGTTGCCACGGCAATTTGCCGAGCGATCTCGGCTGCTTGCGCCGGAGCAAAACAGGTTTGTTCACGTAGCTGTCGGTCCAATGAACTGGCGGCGTAATACGTGGAAACAAGATAGGGCAAGCCATGATGTTCGCCAGCGTCCAGCACTTCGGCGATGTGCGGATTTCGCAACTGCCCCAGAATCTGGGATTCGCGGACAAAGCGCTGATGTAATTCAGAAAAATATAATCCTTCCGGTCGCAACAGCTTGATCGCTACCAGACGATGCTGTGCCAAATCTTCGGCCAAATAAACCACTCCGCCCGCACCTACTCCTAATCGATGCTGGACGCAATACGGACCAATCTGAGTTGGTGTCCAGGCTGCATCAATTGGTGTCGTCGGCGTTGCGTGGCCGTCTTGCGTGCTATCGGTCTGACGATTTCGAGTTCGCCGATATTGCTCCAGCAATTGCAAGCATTCTTTCAGCGGCACTAAGTCGTCGTTGTTGCCCACGTCTGGTTTGTTGCCCGGTAAAATCCATTCGAACGATTCTTCGTGGATCGATTCTTCAAAGCGAACCAATTCGTCAATTTGGAGTTCTTCTTCGTTCATAGTTTCGAATCAACCGCCGATCTGAAGGAGCGAATCTTCATCATCATAGAATCACGGGCCGATTTAGGGGATTCGCAATTATATTTGTCGTCCAGAATTATGCGGTGATCCGCCGCTCACTCCGCGAAATACCGCTGCAATGAGCTTCATGGCACTGTCATTTTCAATTTCGGACACAAAATTTTGGGTAATCTTTTTGCCATTAATTTGGCGGTTGGCGTCAGGTTTTGTTGCAGACGTTTGACGAGCGTTTAAACTGACGCCAGGTTACGGCCAGTGGACTTGCGAACGGGAAAGGCACCAAGAATGTCGGATAATACAGCCAGCAAGTTTGACGCATCGCAGCTCGATTCAGAATCCTTGCGGTTTTATCTGTGGATGCTGGCTGACAAGAGTTTGCCGCCGTACATCAAGCAAAAAGTGGCGCCTTCGGACATTGTGCAGCAGACGTTCCTGGAAGCGCATCGCGACTTGGAAAATTTTCAAGGGTCTTCTCAGGCGGACTTGCGAGCTTGGTTGCGAGCGATCTTGCTGAACAATGCCCAAAACGTCATTCGGCAAATGCATACATTGAAACGAGATGTGAGCCGCGAGCTTTCCTTGGACGTGCTGGAAGACCAAACGGCTGAATTGAAGTCACCGAGTGCATTGGCAGCTTTCGAAGAGGAATTTCGAATTCTTGAATCCGCACTGGCCGCCCTACCACAAGAATTTCGCGACGCCATTGAATACCGCAGTCTCCGCCGCTGGACCTTTGCCCAAGTCGGCCAAAAACTCGGCAAAGGCGAAGACGCCGCTCGCAAAACCTGGTTCCGCGCCGTCAAGTTCCTAAAAGAACAAATGGGAATGTTGAAGTAGTGTTGCGTTATCAACATCG
>JAGQOZ010000742.1 GCA_020426955.1 Planctomycetales bacterium | reverse complement strand
TGCCGGAATCTGGTAACACAAGGATTTTCCCATGCCGGTGGGCATGATCACCAAGGCGTGTTTCTGTTCCAAAACATGCTGTATGATCGACGCTTGATTGGCGCGAAACTGTTCGAAGCCAAAATACCGCTGCAGAATTTCATGGGGCGAAATCGACATGGAACTTTGAGTCGTCCTACGCGCGTCTTCGACCTTCTTTGCGTCGATCCGATTCCTTTAGCAAGACTTTTCGCAGGCGAATGGAATTGGGCGTGACTTCTACCAGTTCGTCGTCTTCGATGTATTCGAGTGCCGCTTCCAGTGACAGGACACGAGGAGGCTTGAGCAAAATGTTGTCATCGCTACCGGCGGCACGAATGTTGGTCAGCTTCTTTTCTTTGCACGGATTGACCACCATGTCTCCAGATCGAGCGTTTTCGCCGACAATCATGCCTTCATAGACTTCGGCGCCGGGGCCGACAAACAATTCGGCTCGATCTTGTAGCCCATCCAAGCCGTATGCTACCGCTTTGCCACCAACCGCCGACACCAACACGCCGTTGGCGCGACGAGGAATCTCGCCGTCCAATTCACGATAGCCCGCAAAGCGGTGATTGATGATGGCAGTGCCTTGTGTGGCGTTCAGCAAACGAGTTCTCAAGCCAATCAGACCTCGGGCTGGGATCGAAAACCGCAGTTGAGTGTATTCGCCTCGCGGGTTCATTTCGATCAATTCGCCTCGCCGTTCTCCAGCCAATTCCATCACCGGCCCGACCTTTTCCGAAGGAACTTCGACCACCAACGTTTCGAACGGCTCTTGTTTGGCACCGTCGATTTCTTTGACAATTACTCGAGGTTTACTGACAGAAAGTTCGTAACCTTCGCGCCGCATGGTTTCAATCAGCACGGACAAATGCAACACGCCTCGGCCTCTAACGGCATACGCATCGCGCCCTTCAATCGGATCGACTCGAAGGGCCACGTTCTTTTCCAGTTCTTTCATCAAGCGGTCACGGACTTGCCGAGTGGTCACGTACTTGCCGTCTCGACCAGCGAACGGAGAACTGTTGATAGTGAAAACCATTTCCAACGTCGGTTCGTCGACACGTAGCCGAGGCAGCGCGCGTTGATGTTCGATGTGAGTGATGGTGTCGCCGATTTCCACGTTTTCCAATCCGACCAGCGCGACGACGTCGCCCGCTTCGGCCGCGTCCACTTCGACTCGGCCTAAGTTTTCGAACACAAAGACTTGCGAAATCTTGGTTTGTTTGACCTTGCCGTGGTCTTGTAGCAGCGCGACGGTTTGGCCTTTGCGAATCGAACCGGCTTTGATCTTGCCGACGGCAATTCGACCAACATATTCCGACCAGTCGATGGTGGTCACCAGCATTTGAAACGGTTCGTCCGCTTCAATTTGCGGCCCCGGAATGTGTTGGACCACCATTTCCAGCAAGGGTTGCATCGATTCGGTACGGACTTTGGGGTCCGAAGTGGCGTAGCCTTCTTTGGCGGATGCAAACAGATGCGGAAAATCTACCACGTCATCGTCCGCACCTAGGTCGATCAACAGATCCAATGTTTCGTCAATCACTTCGTGCGAACGAGCGTCCGGGCGGTCAATCTTGTTCACCAAAATAATGGGTTTCAGGCCGCATTCCATGGCTTTGGACAAAACGAATCGAGTTTGCGGCATGGGGCCTTCGGCCGCGTCAATCAAGACCACGGCACCGTCTGCCATGCGGAGGACGCGTTCTACTTCGCCACCAAAATCGGCGTGGCCAGGCGTATCAATGACGTTAATTTTAATACCTTGGTAAGGGATGGCGATATTCTTGGCCAGAATGGTGATGCCTCGTTCCTTTTCCAAATCATTGGAATCTAGGATGCGTTCACCTTGCAGTTCCGAATCGCGAAACTGACCACTTTGGCGTAAAAGGCAATCGACCAGAGACGTTTTTCCGTGGTCAACGTGGGCAATAATGACAATATTTCTGAGATCGTCGCGTCGCATGTGTGGGGCTCGAAAAGATTTGCACTAGCCATCTTGGCTAGAGAAGGGCGAAACCAAACCGGCCAGTGTAGCAAGCGGTTTGGTTTCGCGAAATCGCAAATAACAGCCCTGCACAAAAGTGAAGCTTGTGCGAAGCGAACGTCTATTCAGAATCGTTCGATTCGTTAGCGTCGTCCACGGATTCTTCTTCCGAATTGTCCTGGTCCTGCGGTTCGACAAATTGATCGCCCAGTTTCTGTTTGAGCGTTTCGCCAATGTAGTCCGTCAAACCGGGGCCTCGCAGTTGACCAGCCGTCGCCAGGATTTCGCCACTATCGCCGTCGACCAAAAGCACAAATGGGATGCCGCTGACGTCATGCATTCTGCCTAACGAAGTGTCCCAGCCTTTGCCTTCAAAAATCTGTGGCCATGTGAGCTCTCGGTCTTCCAGGAACTTCGTCACCTTTTCGCCCTGGCCTTCTCGGTCAAAGCTAATGCCCAGAATGTCAAAACCCTGGTCATGCCATTTATTGTAGGCTTCTTTCATATGAGGAATTTCGCCGATGCAAGGGCCACACCAGGTAGCCCAGAAATCCAGCATGACAATTCGTCCGGCGTAGTCTTGCGGGAATTGAACTTGGTTTCCTTCCATTGTTTCTGCTGTGAATTCCAAGGCCGGCTTGCCAATGCTCAGATCGGGTGGCATGGGCAGTTGAGGCAATTCTTCTTCTGCCGTTTCCATCATCAGCTTGTTGTCTGCCACCTTCAGGACATACGTGGTG
>JAGQOZ010000741.1 GCA_020426955.1 Planctomycetales bacterium | reverse complement strand
CACCGTAAATAAACCCGCCATCGGCATTCAACGAAAACGTGCCATGTTCCGGCGGAGTGACCAAGACGGCCGTTAACGTATCGCCATCGGCATCGGAATCATTGGCCAACACTCCGTTGAGCGCTGTTTGAAAAAACAGACCTTGGTCTTCGGTCAACGTGTAGGTATCGCCCATCGCCACGGGCTGCGCATTATTGTAATACGCTTCCCATTCGCTTTGCAGCGACTGTACTTCGCTGGCATCCAGCGCGCCATCGTAAATCAAGACTTGGCCAATCTGCCCGGTAAAACCGTTGGTGTTGGTGCCATTCACCATGCCGATGGTCATGGACGAAGAATACCTGGCGTCCGCGTTGATATGTATGGCCGAACCAGTCAGTTGTCCGTTTTCATAAATAGAAAGTTCCGCGCCTTGTTTGGTTACCACGGCCACTTGAAGTTGACCATCGTTCAGCGAATTCGTTCCCACAACTGTCGTGCTGGGACTGAGAAACCCGCCGCCCAGGCCGGTCATGATGCGGCCATCACCGTTGATGGTCATGCCCCAATCTTGTGAAAATCCCAAGGCGTTGCCGTCGACCAAGCCGGTCGCTTCGTACCAATTGCTGTTTGCTCCTCCGTTAAACGTTGTGGCGTCGGTTCGAAACACAACCACCAACGAATAGTCAGCCGCGTTGGACATGGGGCTGTCCGAGACGGCAATGCGAAAACCGTCGACACCATCGGCCGCGTCCAACGAAACGACACTTCGCCCGTTGATCTCGGCGGCGGCCAAACTGGGCTGCCCGAACACGCCCGCAGCTACTCCACCAACGGAATCCAGCCAGCTTTCGGCATCTGCGGCAAAGGTATCAGCATTCCAGTGTGCGACCAAATCACCGGCCAGCAGACAACGAGCTTCAAGCGGTTCCGATTGAAATTTTCGCCGCATGTCGATTCCGGTTCGCTTGGCTGTTTTGTTTTGATTTCTTGACCGCCTCATCGACTTCTTTCGCATCATCTGGGTAGATCCTCTGCCAAATATCTCGTGTCAAATTCGCTTGTTCGCCCCAAGCGGAAAGCGCCAGTTTAGCCGATTCCGCAGCCGGTTTCTCCTGAAAAAACACGACAAAATTCGCACAGCCGCCGCAGGCGTTACTAGGCATGAACGAATGCCAGGAATCACAAAAAAAAGGAAGCCCCCCAACACTGGGAGGCTTCCCTTGCATGTGCCTTGGAGCGAGAAATCCAAGGCATCCACGTTGTGCGAACGAAACCGCTACGCTTCAGGTGAAGTCGGATCAAAAATGTCCGACGGCGCGAACGGTGCCGGTGATTCGATCGGTTCGGTCGGTTCGATCGAAACCGGTTCTGGAGCCAACTGCGGTTCCACAACTTCCACCGATTCAATGACGTCGCCCATGATCACGGGATTGCGAGGCAGCGGATGCTGTTCGAATCGACCTCGAGTTATCGGACAAGGCAACGTGTAAACTTCGTCCACGTGACTACGGCCAACAAACCGTTTCGCTTCCTTAGCCGCCGAACGATGAGCTGCAGCACACCACGGTCCTTCGCTCAGGTCGATACCCATGTAGTCCAGATAGGTTCCGCGAGCATAATGGATTCGCGAAACCGCCAAACTGTAGTCGACCAGTGATTGATGGTAGCGAGCTTCCGCGTCGGCTAAAGCACTTTGAGCGTCCAAGACGAATTCGATGGTACGATTTCCAGCCTCGTACACCTTTTGCGTGAGCTCCAACCGCTTTTGCGCGGCGATCACCTGATTGTACGCGGTTCGAGTTGCAATGTAGGCTCGATCCAATTCGCCAAACGCATTGCTCAAATCGTTGTTCACGGCGCGGTGCTGTTCTTCCAAAATGGCCTTTTCCTTGGCCAATGCCAATTCAGCATTACGTACGGCAACATGTGCCAAACGATTGCCGATGGGAGTGCTCAATTCCAGGCCCATGCCCCAGCCTTGCAAGTCACCGCCGAAGAGATCTCGATAGGCACTGGCGTTATTGCCTGCTGTGCCGAACAAGTCGTCCCCGAAGCCTCGCCAAGTGTATTGACCAACCAAGTCCAGCTGCACTTGGGTCAAATTCTTGGACGCCAACAGTTCCAGTTCACGTCGACGTACGGTCCAGTTTTGGCGTCGCAATTCGACTCGGCGGTTGGCTGCTTCGAACAAGGAATCTTGCCAATCGAACAACGTTTCGGCGGTCGACGGTTCGTCTGAAGGTCGAATCAACCGGCCATCACTACTCGGCAAACCGATCAGCAGTCGTAGCTGACGTTCGGCCGAATAGACACCTGGCAAGCTCCCTTGCGTTGCGGAATTGGTGCCGCTGAGCGCTGCTTCGACTTGCTGCTCAAAGTCATAGAACTGTTGACGAGCGAGCGATTCGTCTAAGCCAGAGCTTTTGCCGGCTTCCAGTTCGTTTTTCACTCGTTCCCAAGAACCTTGGGCTGCCGTCCGAGCAGCTTGGCGAGCGTCAAGATTGCGGTAGGTGAAGTACAGAATCCAATATTGCTGTTCCACCTGATTGATGAAATTGCGGACGGAAACTTCAAAGTCGGCCAGCGCGACGTCGGTGTTGATCCGAGCCAACATGATACCGTTAAAGTTACCGGCAATTCTGTCTGGTCCTGCAATGCGGTTGAATTCGATGCCGGAACCTCGAAGCAACGGATGACGGGCTTCGGCTTGGTAAAGCACATCGTACGCACTGGGGAACAAGTTACTGTTCAGATAGTTTCGATTGTAATC
>JAGQOZ010000740.1 GCA_020426955.1 Planctomycetales bacterium | reverse complement strand
TTGATTGATTGTACGGATGACGTGAACAAGAAAATGCATTCCATTCTCGCGCCAACGGTTCCTCGGGTAGGCGAGTTCGTCACGCCACAAAACGGCTCTAGGATGGTTGTCATCGGGGTTGAATATTTGGTCGCGCAACAGGGAAAAGGTGAAAACGTCCGGGACAATTTTCTCATCCCTCATGTGATGCTCGAAGTCGCAGATGAGGATTAGGATTCTGATTGGTAATTCGACACGAGATAACGAATAAAAACGCCACCTTCAATCGTGAGAACGAGTCCAGAGCCAACGTAGACCGACGATTGCCATGATCAGAATAGTGCCGAGGCTTTGGCGAGGCTCTGGTACAGGAATCGCTTCACTCGAATATGATCCTGCAGTGAACGCATAAACAAAATCGCCAGAGTCAAATTCTTTATCCCCGTTCCAATCGCCTTCTCGCCAAGTTGAATTCAATGGTATTCCGTCTTCGAATTCACCTGTCGTAAACACCTCGACAAGGTCAGATGAGTTGAAACGGTCGTCCATGTTTGAATCACCAGGGATAAGGCGAACGGCAGCAGCTACGTTCTCTGGAGCGGCGAAAAGGGTGAGGGATGCGCCGAAGGGCGTGGATAATGCAATGCTTTCGAGCGTTAAGAATGGCTCAATTTGGACAATATTAGCACTGGTATAATTCCCGTTATTTGAGAACTCCGACCTTAGATTCAATGCATTTGGAAATTCGGTGAAATCGAGCAAAAGCGCGGTCAAGTTGAAGCGGTCAACAGCAAATGGCGTCGAGACCGTGTTCTCAAAACTGCGGTTAAAATAGGTTCCCCTAAACGAAATTTCGGGTGGATTAAATCGCATCGAAAAAACACCCGCATCGGGGCCGTATGGATTTAAGTCCGTTGTAACCATGAGAAGTTCACGCTTCACTTCGACATCTCGGAATCCAAGATCCTCTCGAAATATTATCGGCTGTTCGTGCGATACCGTTAGTTCATGGAAAGTCACGCTCTGGGAATCATCAATTGACAATTCGACGAAAAAATCAGGCTGAAAGCACTTGCGGAAACCGGATGTAGGCCCGCCATTCAATTCGTCAATTTCGATGCACCACTCTTCGAACTTGCCGAAGCCGACAAATCGCTCTTGAGCGAGGCATGTGTTTGATGCGATTAACAAGAAGACTAGCAATGATCGAGTCGATATCATAATCATAGGAAGTTTCAATTCAGGTAGTTGGATAAACAACAGAGGACGCCAAAGCACGATTCATTTGTTGTCGCATGGGCGTCGTTCCACGTCAATTACGGTTGCGAGTTGTCAACTACTATCTGCGATACTAACTCTTCGTTCCTCCGTCCACCACCTCGCCTCGCATCGCTGGCAAGCGCGGCAGCGCCGCGTCACGCAGTCATTGTCGCGATAGGTTTTATGAACGTACGTATCGCAACCTTGGCATTCAGGGCAGGTCCCCGCGCCGACGAGAAACCGGGGATCTACTCGGCGATTCGGTGGTTCGCGGCGTCTTGGTTTACGCGGCATAGTAGGTGACCGTGACTACGTCGGTGGGAGTGATCGCTGCAGCAATGGCACCTTTCAAATAGACGGTTGAGCCCGATACCGAAAAGTCCGGACCTTCTGCCAGATCGGGCGCATCGTAAACACTGACGTCGAACATGACATGGCTGTCACGGATGGGGGCGAACGAGAGTGTCATGGTCGTCAGGCCAACGAACTTCTCCTGCTTGATGGTCCAACCGGCCGTTGCATCATCGCCAGCCAATTCCCACCAAACTGAATCCTCGCGCACCCAGCCTGTTCGAGCCAGGTACAGATAGGTTCTTTGCTCCCGAGTCATGAACACCCGTTGACCTTCTTCCGGCTGATCATTCTCTGGGTCAGGGAGATGGTCTAAATGCGCTAGCGTGCTTTCGACGTCCCAGCCAGCACCGTTCCAAACGTACCACAGTCCGTTCTTGGAATGGTGAAACCGATGACCAACATTCACTGCGGTCAGCGTTGGCCGGTCGGCCAAGAGGTTACCAAAGGTTGCCAAGCCTTGCTGTCGGTAGGTCGCGCGATGAGCGAACGTCGTTCCGGTGAATTGGTACTCCAGGACCGTCCCATCTGCGTAGACTTTCTTCAGGACGTCACCGACGATCGGACCGGTCACCGTACTTCCGTTGTCCGTCAATGGCGGAGTTTCAGGCGTTGCGGCCGCAACGTTTTCGTAGACGATTTGTCGCTGTCGCCCCACGGTACGGTCTCGGAAGACGAAGTTACCCACGATGCGTTCGTACTCGTCGACGAAGCCATCGGAATAAATTAGCCGCAGGGCAACTCCGTCGTTTTGATAACTCCCCGCAGGAATCGTTCCGGTCGGCGGGCTAGCCGGCGGAGTCGTTGGCGCGGCTACATCTAATACGTTGAACACAACGGACGTGCCTGCAGGTTTGTTGACCGTGGTTCGCAGTGACCAGACGCCAGACTCCAGCACGAAGAACGCAGCGCCCTGGTCGTCGTACCGTTGAATGTGCAGGTCACCTTCACGTCGGTTGGTAGTCGACTCCGCGGTTGCCGGCGTGGTTGGCGTGTTGCCCTCGATTTCGACCACGCTAGTTCGGTTGCCGACCACGTTAGTTGTATCGCCGCTGCCTTCCCGAATGGCGACATAGACAACTTCTCTGTCAGCCAAGACCGTTGAACGGGCGACTCCGATTTGCGATGTGCCAGTTGCGGAAACGCGGCCACCGACGGCGCGGAAGACTG
>JAGQOZ010000739.1 GCA_020426955.1 Planctomycetales bacterium | reverse complement strand
CCATGGACATCCGTCAAGCGGCGGTCGATCCCGTTGTGACGCACGGTGAGTCGTTCGTGATTGATGCCTAACAGATGCAGAATGGTGGCATGGATATCGTAAACCTGAGTAGGATTGGTTCGGTCCAATGGTTTGTAGCCCCATTGATCGCTTTCGCCCACAGTGGTTCCGCCTTTGATTCCGCCACCAGCCAGCCAATTTGTAAAGACATACGGATTGTGGTCTCGTCCTTTGCTGCCCTGTGTCGACGGCATGCGGCCGAATTCGGTGGTCCACAAAATAATCGTATCGTCCAACATGCCTCGTTGCTTCAAATCCGTGATCAGCGCCGCTGCGCCGCGAGCCATCCCCAGCGCCAACGGTCCGTGGTCGCGTTGAATGTCTTCGTGCGAATCCCAATTGCGTCGAGGAAACGAATTGTCATTGCCCGACCAAATCTGCACGAACCGCACGCCTCGTTCCAGCAACCTTCGGGCCGTCAAACATTTGCGGCCGAAGTAATCGGTCTCTTCCGCCTCATTGATCTCGGACGGCCAAGACGTTTTGCCATGATCCAAGCCATACAGCTTCAAGATATGCTGTGGCTCTTGCGAAATGTCTAACGCTTCCGGCGCGGCCAATTGCATTTTGGCGGCCAATTCGTAACTGCGAATTCTGGCTTCCAGACGATCGTCACCTGCATGACTTGCTTGGTGCCGACTATTGATATTTCGCATCAAAGCCAACGCTGCTTCGTCTCCATCGACTGACACAAAACTGTCATTCGGCGCAAAGAGGTCGCGAATAGGATTCTTGGTACCTGGTCGCACGATGGTGCCTTGGTGCTGCCCCGGCAAGAAGCCCGACGCCCAGTTCTTCGTTCCGTTACTCGCGAAACCTCGACGATCCGGCATCACCACAAACGTTGGTAGGTTTTCGTTCATGCTGCCCAGAGCATAGCTGATCCAGCAGCCCATACCGGGAAATCCCGGCAGCTGAAAACCGGTGGCCTGCAAGTAAGTGGCTTGGCTGTGAACGCCTGTTTTACCCACCAAGTTATGCACAAACGCCATCTCGTCCACACACGATCCCAGCGGCGCTACGATTTCGCTAAGATATCTCCCGGACTCACCGTACGCCTGGAACTCCCAAGGCGATTTCATCCAGGGACCCAGCCCGTCCTGAAACGCTTCTACATGTTCGCCAAAATCGGATTCTTCTCCGTGATGCTTGACCAACGCCGGCTTATAGTCGAACGTATCCAGATGACTGCAGGCGCCCGCCATAAACAACTGCACAACTCGTTTGGCCTTGGCCGGATGATGCAAACCCGCCAGCGCGGCACCTCGGCCTGGTTGCGAACCACCGTCGACGCTGTTTTCCGCGAACAGCCCGTCTTGCGCCAACAAGCTACCGAGCGCCAATCCGGCAAAGCCTTGGCCGATGTTGTTCAGAAAATGGCGGCGAGCTGGCTGACTGTTCATGATTAATCCACAAACACAAATTCGTTCAAGTTTAGGATCACTCGGCAAGTGTATTCCAAGCCAAACTGCTGAGTGAATTCGATCAATTCGGCCTGCGTTGTTTCATCCGGTATTCGTCCAAGTGCTTCTTGGTGGATGAAGTTGACTTGCCCAGAAAGGTCGTTCGGGTAATTCGCCGCTGCGCGTGCGGCAAAATGTTCGGCCATACATACCACCAGCTTGTTGTTGAGCATCGCCAGTGCTTGCAACGCCGTCAGCGTGGTGTCTCGTTTGGCAACCGATTCGGACGGATCGGCGCAGTCCAGCGTTTGCATGAACGGTTGTTGTTGAGAGCGTACCAAAAATCGGTAGATGGAACGGCGATGGGAAGCAGGATCGTTGGGATCGTGCAAATGGTATTCATAATGAGGCGAATGTTCGGGCCGTTCAACGACGAAATCCTGAAATGGCGGACCGAACAATTCGTCTTGCAGTTTTCCACTGACTTTTAGCACCGCATCTCGAATCGATTCCGCATCCAAAACTCGTCGATTCATCCGCCACAAGAACTGATTGTTCGCATCGACTTGAGCAAATTCAGGCCGATCCGCCGACACTTGCCGATAAACGCTGCTGGTCACCATCAAACGATGCAGATGCTTCAGCGATTGCCCGTTGTCTCGAAAGGTCACCGCCAGCCAATCCAGCAATTCCGGGTGCGAAGGCAAACGGCCCATTCGCCCAAAATCGTTGGGTGAATCCACAATCGCTTGGCCAAAGTGATACAGCCAAATTCGATTCACAATCGATCGCCACGTCAGTGGATTGTCGGTTCGAACCAGCCACTGCGCCAAGGCAATTCGGCGGTCGCCTTCCGTGTGATCGGCAGGCAGATCAAATTGCCAGTCGACGTCGGCGATCAAGGGCACCGTACCTGGCGAAACGACACGTCCCCGAGATTGAATGTTGCCTCGAGCGAGAACATGAATTTCACGTGGCTGACCGCCGTTGTGCCCCGTACCCTTGAACGCACCGCTGCCGGTGTGCACCGCTCCGCAGTAAACCACAGAAGGTTCCGGCAGCGATTTCAGTTGCTGCTGGACTACTTCCAGCTGTTGCATTGTGTTTGCTAACTGGTCTAAAACGGTTGCGGGGACTACTGCATCGATGAGTTCGTTACGCTGTTGCATCACGTCCGCAATTTTTTGACCAGTGCTTTCGTCAGCCGGTTGGCCAAAGTAATAGCCGTCTACCAAGTTGCTACGTTGCCAACGCACAGGAGCTTCAATGGAATCGAGCGATTGCACCGGCTTGCCCA
>JAGQOZ010000073.1 GCA_020426955.1 Planctomycetales bacterium | reverse complement strand
ATACAACGCATGGGGATATTTTTCCAATCCATGGTGCTCAAATGACGCCCATAAACGGACGAGGTGGCAGCCGTGCCTTCCCTACTGAATTCCGGTCGAACCCAAGTCCCGAATGGAATCACTATCGAATCGAAGGTCGCAGCGGAGAAATAAGTTTGGCGGTCAATGGAAAGCTCGTTACACGTGGCCGCAAGTGCGTTCCCAGTCAGGGCTACATTTGCCTCGAATCGGAAGGTGGTGTGGTCGAGTACCGCAACGTCCGCATCCAAGAATTGCCGTCGGAAGGCATTCCACAGTCGCAAGTCGCCATTGCCGATCGCGGTTACCAGTCGATTTACAACGGATTGAGCCTGGAAGGCTGGCTCGGCGACGCGAATCACTGGAAGGCAAATGACTGGGTCTTGTCCTGTTCGTCACCGAAAACAAAGACAACACTTCGCTCGGCGCGTCCATTTGAAAACGCAAATCTTGTCGTCGACGTGCGGCTCAAGGATGAAGAAAGCATGGCGGCCATTTCCATTGGAAGCGAAATGACAATTCTGTTGAGCGAACCTGCTATTCACAAGTTCTTGGAGCCGAACGGAAAGTGGAATCGCATCGAGAGAATCAAGCGAGGCGATGGCTTTCAGCTTACCGTCAATGGTCACGTTGTTGGCGATGCAAGTCCCAGCAGTGCCAGTGGCCCCGTCGAGCTGGAAGCGGGTGGCGCCGTCGAATTCGCCAACATCTATGTTGGTCCTCGCGACCAAATCGATTGACCGATTGAATTTCGCCCCGGATCTGCGGAGAAATAACCTGGCCGTTCATCCAGTTGATGTTCACGGCGGCGCGTGATGGCTGCAGTTCATCTCGACAGGAATTGATGCCCACTATCGATTCGGTCAAGCATAGTGACAGAGCGTGGTGGCTGTTTTTCGATCCGCATGGGTTTTCGCATGCAAGTAGGTTCCGCTTGCTGGCGGAATCTGGGGTTCCATCGGAAACCCTTGTTCTCCCAGGCCACCTTGTGCGTCAGGAACCATCCGGCAGATGGCACCTACAACTCCGCGTCCTCCGCGCTTTCTCGTTCCACCCTTGGTCCACCCGAGTCCAGGTTATTCATGACGGCGCGTGGTGGCTACAATGGAAACGCCCAAGTTGTTTTTCCGCAGTTCCAGAAGATTGCAAAGAAAGATCGAGCATGCCAATTCTGAATCGTGCCATCCGGATTATAAGACTAGCGCTGGCTGGTTGTTGCCGATACCCAAAGCACTGGCAGCATTCCACAGCTTTAGTCGCCATTGTAGTTGCGATGTCAGTTTCGCATTCTCAGGCGGAACAGTTCGTCTTGTTCGATCAAACTTTTGTCTACACCAAAATGGATGCGGATAATTCCCGTCCGAGTAAGTCCCATTACTACGTCAAAGGCGACATGTTGAATCCAAAGCGGCCAAGCGACTGGACACAGCCAGTCGATTACCGCAATGGTACCGTACACATTCGCCTGGAAGTCCTGGAAAAGCCCGCTGGCGAGGCCCCAACAACCTGGAGCCTGTGTTACATACCCAACCAAGGCCAAAAAAACGGTTACGGCTGTACTGGTACTGTGGTTTACACCAAAACCGGAGTTTACGAGCAAGATGTATCGATGAAATCCTTTTGGGAAAATGACTCGATCGTCTGGTCCAAAGGCATCAAACAAATGGACTTGGTGATCAAGGACGATTCAGGCGGGCAGGGACACGCTCACAAACGGGCCGATCACGAACGTTTTTTTCCGACAAAAGTGCGCATCACGATGACTCAAGTGTCGGCCGGTTCCAAGTACGACCCCAAACTGGATCCAACCTTGCAAGTCAAGGAACCATCGTCGGAACTGAAAAAGAGCCGTGACTGACCTGAGCGCTGAATGTATATCCTACTTACAGGATATTGATTGCTGGGGATGGTGCCAGCTGCCGACGTAGATTACCTCGGTTGCGCCTTGCGGAGGACGTCACCCGGCTTGGCGCCGGTGTGTTCTCCCGCGTTGAGCACCAGCTTGCCGTTAACAATTACGTGTACAATTCCTTCGTTATAGTGAAATGGGTCGGTAAAAGTGGCTAAGTCTTGCACGGTTCGAGGATCAAAGACGGTAAGGTCTGCGTAGAAACCCGGACGCAGAATGCCTCGATCGTAGATACCTAACTTGGCCGCATTGAGAGACGTCATCTTCCGCACGGCGTCTTCCAGTTGAAGGACCCCCAATTCACGCACGTACCGGCCAAGAACTCGTGGGAATGTGCCAAAGTTGCGAGGATGTGGATTGCCGGTCCTCAGTGGGCCGGTGGTAGACAAGGCCGAACCGTCAGAGCCGATCGAACACCATGGCTGGCTCATTGCCAAATTCATGTCGCGTTCTTCGTGATGTGCGTACACGGTGCTGACCGAGCCGTCTTGTTCGTGTAATAAATCCAGAAAGATGTCTAACGCATCGGAGGCCGAGTCTGGTAGTTTTCTTTTATCGGCAATCACTTGGTCCATGGTCATACCTTGATATGGGCCGGGGGCACTGATGAGCATGCGCCCCCAATCCTTCCCGACCGCCGTATAGTGGTTGTACCAACCGGGGATACCGTTTTCGATATCACGCTTGATCTTGATACGTTCCACGGGATCCTTGATGCGCGCTAACATCCTCGATTTACCACCTTCGTGTGCCCAGGGTGGGACAATGCTGCTCAAGTTGTTGTTTCCCCGCGTGTAGGGATAGACGTTCGCCTGGACATTGACGCCTCGCTTTCTGGCGTTTTCAAACAACTCGATCACACCCCGCATATTGCCCCAGAATTTCTCATCGGCGATTTTCAAATGAATCACATCCACAGGCACATCCGCTTGTTCTCCAATACGAATGGCCTCATTGACCGAATCGAAAACACCGATACCTTCATTGCGAATATGCGTGGAATAGATCCCATGGTATTTGTGCACGACACTACACAGCTCGATCAAGTCGTCGGTGGTGGCCAATGAGCCGGGAGGGGTCATCACCTGAGAGGACAGCCCGAATGCACCGTCCTGCATTGCCTGTTCCAGAAGCAGTTTCATCTGATCAAGTTGTGCTGGCGATGGTCGGTCAAAAGAATTGCCCATCACGCTCTGCCACAAATTGTTGATGCCGACGTAGCTGGCCACATTGACCGAACAGGTCGATTCTTCAAGTGCGTTAAAATAATCTCCCAGGCTACGGATTTGCCTGTCTTGCCCGCCGACTTCTACATTCTTGACTGGCGCGCTGCCTACATTGGGACCGCCAGAAGCGCCTTCACCTAGCACCTCAGTGGTAACACCTTGACGGATTTTGCTTTGGGCGTCGCCGTCTTCAAACAATGTCCAATCCGAGTGGGAATGCATATCAATAAAGCCGGGAGCGACCACCAACCCGGAGACGTCGATTTCGACCTTCCCGCTTCCTGAGAAACTTCCAACCGCAGCAATGCGATCGTCAGCAATGGCAACGTCGCCTTGAAACCACGGGTTGCCGGTCCCATCGACTAGACGGCCGCCCCGCAGAATCAGCGAGTATTGCGGTGCTTGGCCGCCGCAAGGCACAGCCAATGTAAAGAGCATTGCGCAGAGCGTGATCATAAAAACTGGGCT
Organism: Planctomycetales bacterium; assembly: GCA_020426955.1. Classification (GTDB taxonomy): domain Bacteria; phylum Planctomycetota; class Planctomycetia; order Pirellulales; family Pirellulaceae; genus JAGQOZ01. The sequence continues at coordinate 12,944 of JAGQOZ010000073.1, read as the reverse complement.
GTGACGAAATCTGGCTTCCATCGAAAGTCCTCGCGAGATTAGTAGGACAGCGTCATTCAATCGGCCGTTTGGGCGTTAGCCTCGGTTTTCCAAGGGGTGGCGCACCGAATCGACGTAAAGCCTGTATTCAGAGAGGTTTGATGATTTGCCAGGCGATTGATCGAAAGAGGTGATGTCCAATTAGGAGCTGGCTCTGGCGACACATTTGGCCTTGAAGCCCGACGCTTGCCGAACCACAGATGCAAACGACTGTATCTTGAGCTTGGCGCATGTGTCGCCAGCATTACGACACACCGACTATATCACATCGCTTCATGCGGTAACATAACACGCGTACCAACTGGCCTCGCTATCCCAATTCCGACTCGGCGCTGAGTACCGCGAGCGCACGGGCGAAATCCCGGGTATCCTCGACCACTTCGCCGTCCCTGAGCACAATGATTCTTTTGGCGTTTCTGGCGACGGCCGGATCATGTGTTACTAGGATAACGGTTAGGCCAGACTCCTCGTTCAATTGGCGGAATAAGCCGATCACTTCGCGGCTTGTCTTGGTATCCAGGTTGCCGGTCGGTTCATCACCCATCAGTATTGACGGCTTGTTCACCAAGGCGCGGGCAATAGCAACTCGCTGTTGTTGCCCTCCGGAAAGCTGGCTGGAGTGGTGATGGATACGATCTCCCAGTCCTACCTGCTGCAACACTTCGATAGCGCGTTGTCGGCGTTGGCCAGCTGAGATGCCCTTGGCATAGAGCATCGGTAGTTCAACGTTTTCGACGGCCGAAGTTCGGTTCAGCAGGTTAAAGTTTTGAAAGACGAATCCCAGTTGACGATTGCGGATCCGGGCCCGTTCATCGCGGGACATATCGACAATCTCCTCGCCGTCAAGGCGAAAGCTGCCGTGGGTAGGTCGGTCCAAACATCCGAGCGTGTTCATGAGAGTGGACTTACCCGAACCACTTGGACCGATCAAAGCCACATACTCGCCGCGTTCGATATCCAAGGTCACCGTCCGCAGCGCATGCACTTCGACTTCGCCCAAGTCATAGACCCGTCGGATATCTCGCAATTCGATCAGCGCCATGCACCATGGATCCTTGACTTCGACTGGCCTTCCAAATCAACTTGCGAGAGTTAGTGGTTTGGGACAGCTAAAAATTAGGATTGGTCCGTAGTGGGATTCGCCAGAATTCCCTGTTCCATCGATTCTGCGGGCTGTGTCCGCGTTTCCTTCCGTCCGCGTTTCCATCCGCACGTGAGCGGCTCGGCTACGAAGTAGCCGCAAGTACAGGACCGTTGCAAAGTCCTCGTCACTAAACCAAATCCTTCTTAATAAGAAATTCACCTGTATACAGCGGAAAACATAGCAACCAGTTCGCCAGCCCGGGCTCGTCTAACGGATGACATTGAGTCAATGAAATGTTGTAAAAAGGGGAGTTCCAGAACAACTCTCCGAAACGATCGAATTACGATCGGTAGATTCCATTCTCAGTTTGACCTCGCACGGAGGAAAGGAGGTGATAGACCCAACAGGCCTCACATGCAATTGGTAATTAATACTCACGGAACAAGTTTGCGTCGTCGCGGAGAGAGACTGGTAATCAGCCATCGCAATTTACCGAAACCTGTTGAACTAGCGGCCAGTAAAATCCAAAGCATCGTGGTTGCGAGTGGGATTCAAATCACGTCTGGAGTCATCGAACTGGCGGCGCAGCACGATATCGACATCTGCTTTCTCGCCAAGGATGGACATCCAATCTCAAGAATCTGGCAATCCAGGATCGGAAGTACCGTTGCGATTCGAAGGGCGCAACTGGCTGCATCCGACAACCCTACTGGAACGGATGTTGTACGCTCTTGGATTGCCAAGAAGCTGGAAAACCAGCATCGCTTCTTGACTCAACTGCAATCGAAGCGGCCTGACCGCATGACCGTTTTTGATACCGCCTTGCGGCTGCTGCCGGAAACTATTGAGAAACTCAGGCGACTAACCGGAAAAGTCGACGATCAACGTTCAACCATCATGGGCCTGGAAGGAGTTGCCGGGCGAGTCTATTTCGAATGTCTTGCCAAACTCATGCCTTCCGAATACCAGTTCAGTGGTCGCAGCCGTCGCCCTGCCACGGATCCTTTCAACGCGATGCTCAACTACGCCTACGGAGTTTTATACTCCCAAGTTGAACGCGCTCAAATTCTGGCTGGCCTCGATCCGCACATCGGCTTCCTGCATACCGACAACTACAACAAACCGTCTCTAGTGTTCGACATGATCGAACCATTTCGCATCATCGCCGAAAAGGCGACCGTCCTGTTCTTTACTGGTCGCCGAGTCAAACGAGAATTCTTCCGCGAGGTTCCCGGTGGTATTGAGCTGGCTCCTGAAGGGCGCGCGGCGCTGATCACCAACTTGAACGAGCGATTGGACAAATCCGTAAAATATCCGATTCAGCAGCCCAAGCGACCTGGTGGCAAAAAGACGCGGCGCATCAAGTTGCGCGTGACCATCCAATACGAAGCCCACGCCCTTGCGAATCAACTGCTCGGTAGAAACGATCTTCCTCGAATTGTTGAAAGCGATGCTCTGTTTGAAAACGAAGATCCCTAACCATCGGTCATGGTTTGCATCGGGCTTCGCAAACTGGTGATAGTTCAATCTCAAACATGAAAGTTTGGCCAGCATGATCGTGAGCGCCATCTACGACGTCAGTTCCGACCGCATACGCAAGAAACTAGCTGACCAGTTACTCAACTGTGGTTTGATTCGCGTACAGAAAAGCGTCTTTTTAGGGACATTGGATAACAACCGAATCGACGAACTCGCCTTGTTCGCGGAATCAATCCTAGCTGCCAATGACCAGCTCTACATAATCCCCATCCATCGCGATGACCTGAACGCCGCCCGCATCATTGGCCCTGGATTCGACGACCAACTAGTCAGCGACGAAATCATTACCAAGATCTTTTGAAAGACTTCAATGGCTCAACAAGGTCGTTTGAAGGTCGGGATACCTCCCGAATCCACGATCAAAAGTCACGAGGTTCAAATCGGCCGCACAGGCGAACGCAGCCAGATAGGCATCCGTCCAAATTTTGGGCGAAAAATTTTCGTTGGCGGTAAAACTTCGCCAGTAAGACTCGACATTGAGCGGCTCGTCAAAGAATTCGATCCGCGCATCTTGTTGGAGCGCGTCGTAGGCCTGCCATGCTTGGGGGAGCGTAATGACGTCGTCGCCCATTGCCTTGCGATTCGTCGCAATACGCAGAAATCCCTGTTGCGTCGTGCGACAGAAGCCGATCGATCCCGCGCCATTTGCCTCGAGCCAAACACGGGCCGTTTGGTGATGAGAATGAGCGTCGAAAGTCAGCGCAATCCAGACGTTAACGTCCGGCAGATAGTTCTTCATCTTCAAGAATCTCGGCAATCCGTTGATTGGACAGGTCTAGCGAGCCAGGATTCTTGGAATGAAACAACGGGAATTGGACTTTGTCTGAGCGGTTGCCCTGGGGCGCAGATTCGCGTACCTCGACAACAACCTCAGCACCCTCGGGCAGCACATCGTGACCCTCAAGCACAATTTTCCCGTTCCGTATTTGTCCGCGTAGTCTCATTCTTAGATCGTAGCAGTCTCGCTGATTAGAAACCAGACTAACGCTTTGCCGGATTGACGACAAGTCACTCAATATGCAAAATACAGTTTCCACGACAACAAGGATTGAAACCATATCGAGTGACTTGTGAACGAGTACACGTCAAATCCACAACAACAAGGATGAATTAATGTCCGTTCAGCAGGCACAAATCGTGGCCACATCAGCAAGCCTCACCACGCTCCGTCTTCAACTCGCGCGACCGCTCCGCACCGGCGAAGCACCGGCGCTACGCGGCTTCTTCGGGCGACAATTCGAAGACGAGGTGTTGATGCATAACCACGGCCCGAATGATCAGTTGGTCTATCAATACCCGCGAGTCCAATTCAAAGTACTCGATCGATTCGCCTATCTGATTGGCATCAACGAAGGAGCCGAGCTATTGCAGCGGCTTTGGCTCGATATCGACCAAACTCGAATTGGCAATGAAGAACTGGAAGTCCTTCAATCGGACTTACAAACCGAATCCTCCACAATCGAAGTCACAGACGAACCGCTTCGCTATCGTTTTGTCACACCATGGCTCGCCCTGAACCAAAAGAATTTCCACGAATACACTCAAAGTCGCAGCCAATCGTTTCGCCGAGAGAAACTCGATCGCACGCTGGTCGGCAATTGTCTCGGCATGTGCAAATCACTCGGCATTCACCTTGCGGACCGCATCACCGCCGACTGCTCAGGACTACACAGCATCAAGACCACGCTCAAGGGCCAAGGCATGATCGGCTTCATCGGCACATTCTCCATCAACCTCCACCTCCCCAACCACCTCGGCCTCGGCAAAAGCGTTTCCAGAGGATTTGGAACAATCGAAAGGAAGGTGTCATGATTATTGAAGATCTGATTCGTACGGGGAAGTATTTGCATGAGGGTGGACTTGATGCAGAGCAACTGCTCTTGTTGGTTTCAGATGCAACTTCGCCACAAGTGCGAAATTTTTTTCAGCATGTATTTGTGGTTGAGTTGCCTAGTGCCCCGGATGCGGAACCGAAGGCGTTGCCGAAGCAAGTCTGGGGGCAGGAGTTTCAGCCTGATCCAAAAAAGAAGGCAACTGTTTTTGAACCAGACCTGCGAAAAGCAGCCGCGGCACCGTTCGTGTTCCCTGGCGGTAACCCGATTCATCCTCAGGGCATCTATGGCGTTCCGGTGTTTCCGACGTTTGAGAAACACATCGTCGGAATCCTCGAAAGCGTGGAATTCACTGAGAACTTTTTGAAAGGGCGTTTGGCGCGTTGCCCTTCCCTAACGCTTGATGATGTGATGCTCACAAAAGTCGCCGCTGCTTTGCGAACGGAAATGCTTCGAGACAACCCACTTGTCTCAAGCAAAGCACTTTGTTTAGTGATCTTGCTTGATACAACATCGGAAGCGTCTCCCTTTGGACTGACCGACGTCGAAAAAGATCAGACGATTGGCCCAAGCCAACTCCATCCGAACAAGTTCATAGCACCGAATTTCCATCGGGTTCTCAAGTTGTATTCCAGTTCCAAAGTTGAGGAAGGAAGACAGTCAGGCTCAAGATTCGGTAGCTGTTCAATTTGCGGTGATACCGACGAGGCGGGAGCAGTTTCCATCTATTGCAAGTCATGGCCTTGGTTTCTACCCACATGGACTTGCCCGGTCTCGAATGCCGGAACAGGCGATATTGCCGAAGGAGTCGCGTTGGATAGTGGATGTTACGAAGCACTCAACATTGGTGCTTCGTACTTTGATAAAGTCACTAAGCCTGTCGATTCAATTATCACGCGAGAATTGTTCTCACCCATCAGTGACCGCGAAGGCAGACGAACCGTCGAACACAAGAGCATAGCGGATCTCACGACGATCTACGGGGCAATTCTATTGCTGCCTGTTCTTGAATCGGATCAGATCGACGAAGACGAACGCAAAGAATTCGGCAAAAACCTACGAACACGATTGCAAAAGACTCAGAGTGGTAGTCACGTTACTCAGGTTGTTGGGTTTGAATCAACCATCCCGGACAACGTTGATGAATCGATCTATCGTTTGACGTTGGTTTACTATTCGGGCGATGCTAGCCGTGGTGACATTCATTTGCGATGTGTGATTGAGGACGTTGTACCATCCGTTTTGTACGAATTGCTCAAACTTGCACAAGCAACGGCTCAAAAGATTCCAGTACTGTGTACGGAAGTGATGCCAGGGAGTTCTGAAAAACAACATGCATGGCTGTCGAATCGATTTCAATACGTTCCCTATATTCTTGCTCGCGCTTACGGCGGCGCGTTCGTGTGGGATTTGATGCAATCAATTCTGCGTCGAAAGCCGTTAAACATCGAGCGACCAATGGCCAATACCGCGCACCGTATCTCAAGCCTCACGACGAAACTTCCAAGCACCGAATACGACATTCGCGAGGAAGTGCTTTTTTACTTAGCTCTGCTCGACTTTGTGCAGACCTACAACACCACCATTGCAGAAGGAGACCAAAATCCAATGGCTATGCGAGATTGGAAAACACTGTTGGCACTTGTTACTGAGAGTCCGCCAGAAGACATGGATCTTGAGAACGTGAATGAATTGGGCTTCGCCTGTGGTGCAGTTGTTCGGCAGTTCTCTCGCCAGTATTGGCTGGCGACCAAGACCGGCAACGAAGGCAAGGACTATCTTAAACACCGCATCGTCGCGTTTGGTTCCGATCTCTCGCCGGATGCTGTTTGGAAGAAGGCACTTCCGACGATGTTTAGCGTTGAATTGAAACTCGAAAAGCTACACCTTTCCGACGAGTTCAAACGACGGATTGGGATCTTGCTCAATCGATGCAATGATGCCGAAGAGAGTATCCGCGCCAACCGAGATGGATTCATGTGCGCATTTTGGTCCGGCTATTCCCTCCAAAAAACTGATAAATCCAAACGCCAAGATCAACCTGAACAACAAGGAGCACACACATGAACAAGCCTGCAAATTCCGGAGAGATCCTTTTCGTAAAAAGCGTGAAAGACGGCATTCCCAATCGTGATCCGCTACGGGACAGCGATGCCAGACGCATCTTCGGTGAAGACGACGGACGAATTTCACTCTCGGATGTCAGCATCAAACGGGACGTTCGAGATTACGTACTCGATCGTTATCCCGATGGTGGCAGCGATAAATCGAACTTCGTGTTTGTCCGTAAAGAGCGAACCGACGGAAACAAGTTGCTCGGTCGAGAAAAACTCGCAACGACTTTGCTGGAGCGTGCTGGACGGGACAAGGACGATGACGTGCAAACCGCTCTCATGGCATCAGCATTTGACACGCGGATTTTTGGTGCTGTGTTTAGCGTCAAGAAGGCGTCGTTCAACCAGTGTGGACCAGTTCAATTCGGTTGGGCGCATTCGCTGCATCCAGTTGAAACGAAGTATGTCCAAGGCACGGTTGTCATGCCATCGAAAGACATTGAGGTCAAGGAAGGGGGCGAAAGCGAAGGTGCTACGCAGGGAACCATTTGGACAAGTTACACACTGCCATTCGCGGTCTTTGTCATGCCAGCGATTATTAACGCAAGCATCGCGAAAGCAACCTTGATGACGTCAGCTGATCGTGACTTGCTGCTTGAAGGTCTCTGGAAGGGGACGCTGCATCGGCAGGCTCGTGGTCGCGGTATGCAGCAACCGTTATTTTTGCTGGATGTGCAATACAAGGATGACTTCTATCGGATCGGCTATCTCGAAGAACTTGTCTCAATCCTCCCAGAACGTAATGTCTGGCTTGGCTCCAAACCACCAGCTTCGTTGAGCGACGTTACCTTGAATGTTGAGAACCTTGCCAAAGTCCTCGCCGAACACAAATCACAAATTGCTACGTGCCGCTTATGGGCGTCATCGCAATTGAAGATCCAAGGCAAGTTGCCTGACTTCGTTCTTCAAGAATCATGGAGTTAAGCAACGATGGATGATTTGGCGATATTTGAAACGCGTGGTCCGATCGCGCACTTCCGTCGCCCCGATACCCTTGGCACTCACGCGTCGTATCCGTTCTTCACTAGAACGTCGTTGCGAGGGCTGATCGCATCGGTGCTGGGTTTGCAATCACTTCCCGATGAGACGTTGTGTGGATTGCAATTGCTCAACCCGGTTCGGACCGTCACGCACGAGTTGAGCATGCACGGCAAAACGTGGGAAGCAGGTAGCGGAGCACAGGCTTCGTTCAGTCGTCCAACGTCGATTGAGCTGATCGTGAATCCCGCGTACCGCGTTTTTTATCTGGGAGAGCACGTGCCCGAACTTGAATCCCGAATGTCGGCCTCTCGAAGTCAATACCACACTTACCTTGGTGCTGCGTACTGCCTAACGTTTCCTCGGTGGATTACGCGCGTCGCGAGCCATGAATTGGTTTCGCTCGCCTGGGAGAAGCAATCATCAATCGAAACCTCAACGATCGTTCCGTCGAAATGCGTTCGCAAACTAGAACAAAATGCCGACCGTCAATATGCACGCGTTGGCGGAATGTTGTACGAACACCTGGGAGAGCGACGTTTTCGCGGTTCGATTAATATGCTCTATGAAGTCACGACGAAACCTATGACGTTTCAGCCCGCTCAGGCGGAGATTAACGTGCAGTTCGTTAGCACTCAAGAGTTTGGAGTTGTCTGCTTGTGGTAATCCCGTTGGAAGATTGCGTGGCGAGACCCGATGACGGCGACAGCAAGCACTTGTTGATTGATCATTTGGTGAGCGTTGCGAATGCTGTTGGGTCGCCAACCGGATCGACTTACGAACGGATTGGATTCCTTGCGGGACTGGTCCATGATGCCGCGAAATGCCATGAAGATTGGCAGGACTATATCCAGCCAACCTCATCGCGCCAGAAAGGCCCGCCTCATTCACCAATGGGAGCCGCTCTATTCGCGTTCATAGCGGAGCGTCTCCTCTCCAAGTGGCATGCCGATCGCAAGGAATTGCAAACTCATCGAGATCGGATGTTAAATTGGCTGATGGCGATTAACGGTCATCATGGACGATTGGGAGACTTTGGCGGACAACTTGTTCCTTGGATGAAAGTTGGCAATCGTTACAGCGTTAGCGGGTTGATTCCGGGATGTGACTTGAATGGAGTTTTTGAACTCGTTGCGAGTTTCTTTCCAGATTCGGATTGCTCGGTAAGCGAGTTCGAAGCTTGGGTGCACGGTTACGATCGCACGTGGGCAAAGCTGGCAGACACGAACCGTGTCAAGCAAATGGATTTAGCGAAACATAACGAAGTCGCCATGCGGTATCCGCTGGATTTTTCAGCTCTGATTATCGCGGACCGAATTCACGCCGGCGGTTTTCCTGACGACGATCTTTCCGCCGAAGACACTGAATGTGCAATTCGATCGCACGATGTCTACTGTCAAGCTCAAGCCTCGAAGGCATTGAAAAAGGGGGCCTCTCCCGAAATAGTCGCCCTGCGCACTACCGTACAACAGGCAGCACTGAAGAACTTTCTCGGAGCTTCTGACAAAAAATTCTACACACTGTTACTACCGACGGGGTACGGAAAGACGCTTACCTCGTTGCGAGTAGCACTAGAATCATGCCGAACGGCTGGCCGACGTCGAATCATCTATGTCGCGCCATACTTGTCAATATTGTCGCAAGCAACACAGGAGATCGAACAAGCGACCGGTCTAGAAGTGTTCCAGCATCATCATTTGTCGTTGGCAGCAACGACGATTGGCGACGATGCGGACGCGTCATTGCGTGGGGGCGATGATCGCGATGATGATTTCGAGTTGCTTGATACTTGGAAAACCTCAATCCTGACGACGACATTCAACCAGTTCTTTCGCGCCTTGTTCCCCAGCAGAGCGCAACAAACGTTACGCATCGACGCACTCAATAAATCGATCGTGATCATCGACGAGCCACAAATCATTGATATCAACGTTTGGAGCGTTTTTTTGCGAGCACTGAGTGTTTTTGCAGAACATCATGATTGCCAAATCCTCTTCACCACAGCAACATTACCACCACTAAGCTTGGGACTGGAATGCGATCCTGTTCCGCTTGCGCCTTCTGTGCATTCACAGCATCGATACGACATCCAATATGTTGACCAGCCCTTCGACGCTGAATCACTGACCGAAGCGGTTTGCGGAAAAATCGGCGAGTGTTCAAGCGGAGCGGTCGTGCTAAACACGGTACGAGATGCAGCGGACGTTTACTCAAAGGTAAAGGCTGCTCGCGATCCCGACACACGTGTCTATTGTCTCACCGCGATGATGTTGCCCTATCACAAGCGGCAGATCATCGAAAAAATCGGGATTTTCTTGAAACGTAAAGCTGCAGCCAGAGAAACTGCAAACTTGATTATTGTCTGCACTCAGATGCTCGAAGCGGGCGTTGACTTGAGTTTTCGCCAGATTTGGAGAGCCCGATCAATTCTGCCGTCGATTGCACAAGTTGCTGGTCGAGCAAACCGGCATGGCGAAAGCGATCCTTCACCAGTAACAGTGTTTCCGTTTCATTCCCGCGGTGAGCAAGAACTACGGCGATTTGTCTATCGAGATCGAACAGCGAATGAGATTACAGATTCGATTCTGCTCTCGAATCCCACCATTCCAGAAACGAATATGCGAAAACGGCTGGACGAATACTACGAGAACTGCTGGGAGAAAAACAATCAAATGGCTTTGATGAAGTTATTTACTAGAGCGGCAGCAGGAGAGTGGTCATGCCTGGCCGGGCTTGAGCCGTTTGGGTTCAGCCCACCACGAGAAGAGATATTTGTGCCCATCCCTATGTCCAATCTCAAAAAGAACGAGCGGGCTCTCGTGGGACGATTTGCAACGAATGCAGAAGATTTGCTTTCTCGATACTTGGACAGTCCCTATCGCAAATCGCTGTCGTTTCGAGAACGAAAGTTGATCCAAATTGCGGTGCAATTGTTCATCGTGCCGACGCGCGTTGATATCGCAGAACGAATCGCAACACAGGTCAACGATTGGTTATGGAAGATCAAGTCAATTGACCACTATTCGAGCGAAACGGGTCTTGCACATTGGTTGGTCGAGGAGGAACTTGATGATCCGCAGATTGCAGCGATCATTCTCTAGTTGAAACGGAGACTAGTAGACATCTGCTACGATGAGCGAACGTACTGAAGAAATGTTAGGTTAGAGCCCACCAAAACGCTCGAACGAAAAGTCTGAAACGCGCGGACGATTGCGTTTTGCTGGATCAGGAAGAATGGTAGCGACTTGCGTCAAATGCCTGGACTGACGCAATTTTCGTCGCTTGGTGCTCATGCAATGGATCGCGACGATGATTGACTCGAAGCCATCAATAACGATTACACACGTGCTTGAGCATTTGTATTGCCCGAGATTTACCTATTTTGAATATGTATTGACGATCCCAGAACGCCAAGAACGTCGGTGGAAAGTCGAACGAGGACGCCAAGTTCACTTGGAACGTTCGAAGATGAACAAAAGCTACTTGCGATCGAAGCTCAACGTAGTCGAACGACAATTTGATGTGCCACTGGCCAGCCAATCGATCGGAGTCCGTGGAGTTGCAGATGAAGTTCTGACTTTCGCCGACGGAACAATGGGCCCTTTTGATTACAAGTTCGCCAAGGCACCGAAAACGCCGTTTCGCAACCAGCGTATGCAGTGCGTCTTGTACGGTATGTTGATTGCCGAGTGGTTTGGATGTGAAGTGAATCGCTGCTACTTGTGCTATACTCGCGACAACTATCACGTCGTTGAAGTGCCCATCACCGAGCGAGCTCGCCGAGACGCAATGAACGTGGTACAAGAGGTTGTCGAAGTAATTCAGCATGGCTATCTGCCACCACCAACCACTCGGTCCAGGCGGTGCATCGATTGCTGCTACCGAAATATTTGTGTTCAGTAGAAAACTTCACGTAACTCCCTAGAAAATAGGAGGTTAGGTTTGACCGAAATTGCGAGAACACGATGCATTGACTTGTCCAATGCCTCGGCCCGAAGAGAAGAATTGAGTTCTGGCCTCCTGGCTCGTCGCCGTAACTCTTTGCCATATATGATGATACGCAAATGAAGCGGCCCGAGCCATTCATCCATCACAACAAGGATTGAAACCCTTTGTGGCCCGCAATGTGACCTGGGAGGAAACGAAGCCCGAGCCATTCATCCATCACAACAAGGATTGAAACCAAATCGATCACGTCGCGGGCGGAATCACGGTCACGCCCGAGCCATTCATCCATCACAACAAGGATTGAAACCTGGAGTGTTGCGCATGAGTTTCCTGGATGCGTGCAAGCCCGAGCCATTCATCCATCACAACAAGGATTGAAACGAATACACGCAGTGATACCGAGCGTCTGCCGCGCGTCGGCCCGAGCCATTCATCCATCACAACAAGGATTGAAACAGGATGGCAACCCTGCCGACGGCTGCAGTCCTGGCGGCCCGAGCCATTCATCCATCACAACAAGGATTGAAACGCTTTGCTGGCGGTTGCGACTGTTTCGTCTCAGGTTGCCCGAGCCATTCATCCATCACAACAAGGATTGAAACTCGGCTACATGCGCGTAGACGGCAAACTGTTGCGGCCCGAGCCATTCATCCATCACAACAAGGATTGAAACCCATCTGCAAGACAAAATGAAGAGCCATCAAACCGGGCCCGAGCCATTCATCCATCACAACAAGGATTGAAACCTTTTTCCGCGTTTTGGGTGGCTTCTGGCTTCGCGGCCCGAGCCATTCATCCATCACAACAAGGATTGAAACGAAGCGGGCGGCTTCTTCGATAGCCGCTGCGCCGCCGGCCCGAGCCATTCATCCATCACAACAAGGATTGAAACAACTGGCCATTCCATCGCTTAGACATACCTCCGACCACGCCCGAGCCATTCATCCATCACAACAAGGATTGAAACCCAGCGAGGAAACGATTGCCATCTTGCGTGGGCCGGCCCGAGCCATTCATCCATCACAACAAGGATTGAAACCCGATTTTCCTAGCTTTTAGGTCGCGTCTGGCGATCGCGCCCGAGCCATTCATCCATCACAACAAGGATTGAAACCTTACTCGCCTAGCTGTCCGAATATTGTGCGTCGTGTGCCCGAGCCATTCATCCATCACAACAAGGATTGAAACCAAGCAACCGAGACACCTTAGGTCGTAACTTTTTTGCCCGAGCCATTCATCCATCACAACAAGGATTGAAACAATTCGGACAAGCAGAAAAATTCGATCCACCTCCACGCCCGAGCCATTCATCCATCACAACAAGGATTGAAACAAATAAATGCAGCCACGCTTCGAACGCGTGTCAACGCGGCCCGAGCCATTCATCAATCACAAAAAGGATAGAAACTT
>JAGQOZ010000738.1 GCA_020426955.1 Planctomycetales bacterium | reverse complement strand
GGAAAGGTCGCCTGACATGACGGTTAGGATGTCGTCTTCCGTCAAGGCTTCGTTCCAAACGGCAACTTCGTCAATCCAACCTTGGAAGAATTTTTCCAGGTCGCCCGACGCCGCATCGGCACCAACACCAATATAGGCCGGCAACTGCGACGTTCCCGACAGGTCGTAGCCATCCGGGATATCCAGATTTTCCGCCGCAAATTCTCCGTCAATAAATACTCGCAACTCGGTACCTTCTCGCTGGCCAACCACGTGATGCCATTCGCCATCGTCAATCAAAAAATCACCCAACGGAGCTTGCGCCTGACGTTTGTCAGTATCATTATCCGTGGTTAGCACGATCGCTTGACCGCCGTTTTCCAGGTAGCCAAGCACATAACGGACGCCACCGCCGTTATCGCCACCGTTACTAAAAATGTTACCTCGCTGACCGAGAAATTCCGGGACGCGCATCCAAGCAGCCACCGTCCAATCATTGTCAGAAAAGTTCAAAATGTCGGGATTACCAAGATCGACGTAACCCGCGTTTCCTTCGGCAATAATTTCGTCTTGACTAACGCCGCCAAACTCTTCGACAAAAGTCTTGTTCAACAGAATCGCCTGGCCGCCTAAGCCACCGGGCGTATCATCCGAAAACGCCGTATCGCCGACAATTTCACCGTCATTACCATTGCCGGATGCATCCGTCGCATCACCGTCCAACGGCCAGTAACCCACCAAATCCGCCCGCACGGCACTTCCCAATGCCATGAACAATACGCAAGAAAAAACCAAGCTTCGCTTCATCGCAGCCTCCAAAAATTAAGCAAGTTTGACCAACATAGCCTCTCCGCTGTCCCCAAACTTGACACACATTAACCGATGAGTTTAATCCATTCCTTCGTGCAAATCAAAATTAGCGGCTGAAAACATACGTCCGATCCGGGCGTCGCTGTACTTTTCGCCCAAAAACGCTTGTTTTATAACATGCTGTGGCGCTGGCCATCACAAAAAATCTGCTTTTGCTTAACAGACTCGAGTATTATCTTGTCCAGAATTTTTATCTCGCTTACCGTGGTAGCCGTCGGCCTGTTGGCGGCGGCGATCTTCTTGGGATTGAACGTGGGCGAATACAACGAACAGTATCAGGAATTCGTTTCCGTAACCAAGGAACTTCGCAGCCTGCAGCGCAAGCGTCAGATGGATTCGCCCGAAGCCGCCGCATGGCTTGACAAGTCCGCCGCGCTGAAGGACCAGCTACAGCCGTTAAGGAAAAAGGCCAAACTGCACATGATGGTAGGTCTGCTGGCCGGCTTGGTGTCACTGTTGGTGAACAGTATTGCCATCACTTATTTCATTGGCACCAATCGTTGGTGCAAGGAAGTGGTAGGTGCCTACCATTTGGATACCAGCTACATTGTGCAAACCAACCGATTGAAACGGCTCACGTTCCCTTGGGCTTTGCTGGGCATGCTGACCATCTTGGTGATTGCCGCATTAGGCGCATCTTCGGACCCTGGCACGCTGTCGCCCACCACCGCCACCTGGGTTCCTCGTCATTTTTGGGCGGCCATGTTGGGTGTTTCGTTTATTGCTATTTCGTTCATGATTCAGGTCAGCAATATCTCGGCGAACAGTGAATTGGTCGACAAGATTGTGGACGAAGTTCGTCAAGCTCGAATCGCACGAGGCCTTTCGGTCGAAGAAGATCCGGCGTAGCACTTCACACGCGTTCCTATCTTCAAGAAACGTATCATGCGAATTTGCGTTCAACGAGTCAGCCGCGCCAGCGTCACGGTCGATGGCCAAGTGGTTGGCGAAATCGGAACCGGCTTGCTGGTGTTGGTCGGGGTAGCCCCAAATGATTCTGAAACCGACGTCCAATACTTGGCCGAAAAGATTTTGGGACTTCGGATCTTTGAAGACCAAGACGGCAAGATGAACCGTTCCGTGCAAGACGTGGACGGCGGAATTTTGGTGGTCAGCCAATTCACGCTCTACGGCGACATTCGCAAAGGCAGAAGGCCCAGCTTTAGCGCATCCGCCGAGCCCGAATTCGCCAAACAACAATACGAAAAACTAGTCCAGCACCTACGCACGCTGGGCGCACCCAATGTCCAAACCGGACAATTCCGAGCCCACATGGAAGTGGCTTTAGTCAACGACGGCCCCGTAACCTTGCTGCTGGATAGCACCAAGCTGTTTTGATTTGCAGCACAAATGCTAGCCCAGCCGTTTGGGCGCAAGGCGGACAGGCCCACAGGGGCGTAGCGACAGAACAAAAATCGCAAGATCTGAATCGATTTCAATACCAATTGGTTTCCAGCCCTGGGTAGCCCCGGTTGCTCGCAACCGTTGGGGCTCTCGGAAGCCCTGACCAAGTGAGCGTTTTCTAAACGTCGTCGAGTGCGTGCTGGTTAAGACTTTTCGCTGACGTCGCCGTACGTCGAGCCGAGGTACATCGAATAAATGCGTCCGGGATACCCAACGGTTGCAAGCAACCGGGGCTACCCTGGGTCTAGATTCT
Source organism: Planctomycetales bacterium (assembly GCA_020426955.1). Lineage (GTDB taxonomy): Bacteria > Planctomycetota > Planctomycetia > Pirellulales > Pirellulaceae > JAGQOZ01. The sequence goes on along the minus strand of JAGQOZ010000738.1, from coordinate 272 downwards.
TGGCAGGGCAGGGTGCAGCGGATTCGCTTGGCCCGCTGGAATTGCCGAAGGCGTTATTGTTCGTATCGGGAACGTTGAAACGCTAGGACCAAGTCGCTGTTGAAAACATGGCATCGCCGTTCTGCAACGCAATCGCGCCACGCAAAATATCCTTCCCTGATTGGACGGTGACTGGCGACATCCCAAGATACGAATCATGTCATGATCTAGCCCCAGCTGTTTTGGCGCTAGCAGGCCCACAGGGGCGTAGCGAAGAACAAAAATCGCAAGAT
>JAGQOZ010000737.1 GCA_020426955.1 Planctomycetales bacterium | reverse complement strand
TCATCTGCTTTGGGGCTGGACGGAGCAACCGCGCCCAGCGAACGTATCACGTTAGGATTCATCGGCGTTGGCGGCAAAGGACAACACAATGCCGGTGCGTTGATGCAATACGGAGATTGCCAAGCTCTGGCAGTGTGTGATGTGGATCAGAACCACGCAGCAACCGCCAAAGCCGCTATCGACAAAAAGAATGGCAATGAGGATTGCCAAGTGTATGGCGACTTTCGCGAACTGGTTGCTCGCGAAGACCTGGATGCCATCTGCGTTTCCACGCCTGACCATTGGCATGCGTTGGCAACAGTTGCGGCACTAAACGCCGGCAAAGACGTCTACTGCGAAAAACCGTTGGCCAATTCGGTAGTAGAAGGTCGAGCGATCTGTGAGGCGGCTGCGCGAAACGATCGCATCGTGCAAACCGGTAGCCACGAACGGTCCGGTGATGGTCGTCGCCACGCGTGCGAATTGGTTCGCAACGGCTATCTGGGAGACATTCACACGGTTCGTATCAATCTACCTAACAGTGATGCGCATCATCAGAATATCAAGTCGTGGACGGAAGCGCAACCAGAAATGGAAGTTCCCGGCAACTTGAATTGGGACATGTGGCTGGGGCACACGCCTATGGTTCCCTACACGGAAAAACGATGTCACTTTTGGTGGCGGTTCATTTTGTCGTATGGCGGCGGAGAAATGACGGACCGCGGCGCACACGTGATTGACTTGGCTCAATTGGCTCTAGGCAAGGATCATACCGGACCGGTCGAATACATGGCCAAAGGAAGCCGAAACCCGTCCGGAATTTACAACGCCTTTATGGATTATCTGTTTGTCAACATCTATGACGACGGGCTGAAGATGATTGGCTCCACACGTGGTCCTCGCGGAGTGAAATTCGAAGGAACCGAAGGCTGGCTGTTTATTCACGTGCACGATCCCGTTGTGGAAGCTTCAGACCCGACTCTGCTGACGGCACAGATCAAACCGTCCGAAATCAGCTTGGGACGCAGCCCCGGCCATCATCGCAATTTCTTGGACTGTATCAAGAACCGCAAAGATCCAATGGCGACCGCTGAAATTGGCCATCGCACCGGTTCGATTTGTCACTTGAACAACATTGCGATGAGCTTGGGACGGGCGATCCGTTGGGATCCGGTGAACGAAGTCGTAGTCAACGATGACGAAGCAAACGCGATGCTGAAGCCCGATATGCGTTCACCGTGGACGATCTAGCCGGACGCCACAAACGCCGACGTTAATTTCGAATTGTTCCATTCGATCTAATCAAATCGGTTCGTCCCGAAGCCTGCCCATGATTCACATGAGCAGGCTTATTTTGTGGTAACTTCAGACTTCGTTTCCTCGAAGAAAATCAAAAATTGGAGTGTACTAGCTAGTCCAATCTTTCTGACGCGAAATGGACGCGTTGGCATTTGTGGCGAGCGACGTGTTGTGTGCCTGGCAGAGCCTGCCTGATGCGACGGTTGTATTAGGCGAGATTGACAGTTACGCGTGTTATTCGAGTACCCGCACTGACCCGAATGTGGATTCCCACGTCATTTTGTTTGGGAACCGCTTGTCATACCATTAGAATCTGCCGCAGTCCTGCTGCACGAAGGCCGTTTCTGGCGGAAATGAAGTACGAGTGCCGTTCGTGTGGCTCACTCCTCAACTTTCCCTCCCAACAAAAAGGGCTGCAAAATGGTCATCCCACCTGATGCGGAAGCGCGTCTCAAGATGCTTGAATCTGCGGTCGCAAATGATCGCAAGAATTCCAGCGAACAGAAAAAGTAAATAGTCTGCCGAACGGACGTCGGCAGCTTGATCACAACTCGTTAGTCGAATGATTCATTCGGCTAACGAGGTTTCATCGTCAACTGGCAGCAGTTCACCGTTGAAATAGCCGATGGTCTGTTCGGGGCTTAGATTGAAAACGGTGCGACCTTTGGTTTGCCACTTCTTGGCTTCGTAGAAAAAAATGGCAGTTCCTGCTTTGTAATTCGCTACGGCAGCAACTTCGTCCATGCCGCCTCCTTCTATGGCTTCAAACTTCACCAGCACGGAAATGAGCGCACTTAACTTTCGTGACGTTCGATCAAGGGCAAAGACCAAGTCGTTTTGGAATTCGCACGATTCCCAACGTAGGCCACGCGGCGTTGAGGCCTGTGGCGCAATGTTCGCAAAATCAGCTTCCAGCCATTCGCGTCGACGAGCAAAATCGTGTTGTGCCTCTCGGTAAGAAACTTGTTGTTGCCGGCCAACCCACCAAAAGAAGGCTGTCGCTGCTACCAACAAGCAGATGGCGACGGTGATCATGAAGACGAGCATAGCGACACCCAACATTCCTAACGAAAAAATTGCTCGTCACACCAACCGTTCAGCGTCGGCTGTGAAACGAATCAAATTCCTAAAGCGGACCAGGACGTAGTGTAGGCGATGCAGCGGATTCGCCAAGGCATAATTAGAGAATCGGGGCGAATCTGGTAAAATCGAGCCGCAGAACTACCGATTTCGGCGTTTCATGTCTTGGGCGTTCGCCACCAATGATTCCAATTCGACTACCGGAGCCGCGAATTCACCTTTTCCGCAGCTGCCGGGACATCCTGCGCATTCGCTTCGCTTCAACGCCAGAACGCGCCATGCCCGTTTCAAGACGTACACTGCCGCGGTAGCGACCATTAGAAATACAAGCATGTCTTGCCACATCGGCGAATTCCCCTAAACGAACCAGTTGCCAATCCAGGTAGTCAGAAACGCTGCAACGTATGCCAAGCCGGTCATGTAAACAA
>JAGQOZ010000736.1 GCA_020426955.1 Planctomycetales bacterium | reverse complement strand
GCCGACCAGCGTGTCTGGAACGGCAACGTGTCCGTCACCATCGGGTCGCAGGAAAACGCCCTTAGCTAAAAACTCCAAATTGACTTGGTGCACAATACCAACATTCGGCGGGACCGCTCGGAAATTGTCCAATGCTTTCTGGCCCCATCTTAGAAATTCGTACCGTTCTTTGTTGCGGCTGAATTCCAGTTCGACATTCAATTCCAAGGCATTGTCCGTACCGAACCGATCGACCTGGACCGAATGATCAATTACCAAATCAACAGGAATGAGCGGATTGATTTTTTTGGGGTCGCCACCCAGTCTGCCCATGGCGGAACGCATGGCTGCCAAATCAACCACCGCCGGCACGCCCGTAAAGTCCTGCAGGACCACTCGAGAAGGCATGAAGGGAATTTCCACCTTGGCCGGCGAAGCCGCATTCCAATTGGCCAGATTTTTAACGTCTTCTTCCGTAACTACGTATCCATCGCAGTTTCGCAGGACTGCTTCCAAGAGGACTCGGATGGAATACGGCAATTTACTCACGGGCCCCACGCCATCGGCTTCCAGCTTATTCAGGCGATAGTACGTCGCCGAACCGTTACCTGTATCAAACGTGTCCTTTGCTCCAAATGCGTCAATCGGGCCGGTGGTCATTTTGGAAGTCTCTTTCAATGGGAAGATGGAAAGGAGGAACCTATTTTCTTCGAATTTTATAGGCTTCCGGCTTCAGGCGGTAGGTCACATCAGCGGTCAATTCGGCTTTGACACCTCACTACCAAAGGAGTGTCCGGGTCGCGAATCGCTGGGACAGCTGGGCACGCCAACATTCCGGACGACATCGTCGATCTTGCCAGAATGATATCAGTACGAGTATTCTTCGCCGTCGTTTCTGAAAACGCTTGCATCAACGGAATGATGGTCTATGACGAACGTCACTCTTCGCACAATTCAAACCGTCGCAATCCTAGCGGGGCTCGTCAGCTTCGCGCCAGCAGTGCTAGCGCAGGTCGAAATCTCACCTTCGGCCATGTTTCCTGCCGGTGCCGAAATCGACGAAGCAAACTTAGTTGACGGCGAATCGAATGATTCCTTCGGCAACGCGACAATGGGCGACGCAACCGTCAACGAATCCACCGCTCTCACCGACGACAACCGTGCCGTGGAACCGGCCGCAGAAACAACCGAATCGGAAACGAAGGAGACACCATCAGCACCGGTCACGCTGGAGACGATTCAGCAGCAGCTAGCCGAATTGGATGCCGACAAAGAGACACCCGATGCCACCAAGACCAGTTTAAAACAGCTTTTGCAGCGCACCGTCGATTCGATCAAAGGTGTCAGCGAAGCGTCTGGCTTGATTGCGAAATATCGTACTGAAATTGAAGAAGCCCCTGCTCGACTTGATTCGCTCAAGAAAAAACTAAGCACTCCCCTGCCCTCGCTGCCGGCCTTTGCGGCGGACGCTCCGGCTGATGATCTAGTTCGCGTCTTGCAAGACCTGCGTCAGCAATTGGAAGACGCCAAGCGTAGTCGCGATACGCATGCCGAACAATGGAAAAGCGATGCAGAACGGCAAGTAGAATGGAATCGCAAGATTGAAGAAACGACGAAAAAATTAGCGGAAGCCAACGGCGAACCGCCGGTTGAATCCGATGACGCTTTGATCCAGCAGGCCCATCGGGCGGAACGAACTACACGCATTCAACTTCTAGAGAAACAACTGGAACTGTTTAAGCTGGAACAGCGTCGCAGCGACGCCTTGTCCAGCCTGCGTCCCGTTCAGCAAGATTTGGATCAAGTCACGGTTAAGCAGTTAGAAGAGCAGACGCAGGCCTTGGGCAAAGAAGTTGGTCGAAGACGTCAACTGGAAACGCAACAACAAGCCGAAGAAGCTCGGCGGCAAGCCCGCGAAGCCGATCCCGCGTTGCAGGAACTGGCCAACGGCAACACGGAACTGGCTGAGGCTCGAGCTACATATAGTTCTCGGCTGACGCAACTCTATTCCGAGCTGAATCTGCTAAATGAAAAAATGGCCGCCGAAGACCAGGCCTTTAGTGAAATCAAGGACCAGGCGGAAAACGTGGGCATGTCAGAAACGATCGGCGTCTTACTGAGATCGCTGCGAGGTTCGCTGCTGGCGACCACTCCGCTTAAAGAACGGCGCCAATCTATTGCCAAAGAAATGCCGGCGATCCAACTGCAGATTTCGCAATACAAAGACGAACGTGCCGCCATGTTCGATCTGAACAAACTGACGGAAGAACAGCTATCAAAAGTCGGTGCGTCATTGCTGGAACGTTACGAACCGACCGAAGCCAAACGTCTGATTGTGGATTTACTGGAAGCCAGAAAGACTTATCTGGACGAAACGATTCATGACCTGACCAAGTACGCGCAAAAATTAAGCGAACTGGATATCAAGGCCAAAAGCTGCATCACCGCCACGTCGGAACACGCCAAGTACATTGACGAACATGTACTTTGGATTCGAAGTACCGAACCGATTCAGTTGGAAGATTTGGTGGCTGCTCGATCCGGACTGGAACAAATTGTTACCGGCAGCCGTTGGGCCGAAGTGGTTCGCAACATCGGCAACGCCATTCGGCAGAACTTGTGGCAAAGTTTTGGAGTGTTGCTGCTGATTGCGTTGGGACTTGGGTTCCGAGACCGTTTGTTGGATCGCATTCAAACTATCAGCCAGTCCAAAACGGTCACCTTCAGTTATTCGTTCCTGCCAACGTTAAAGTGTCTGATTCTGACGGCGATAGCTGCGTCATTCTGGCCCAGTGTGGTGTTCTTGGTGG
>JAGQOZ010000735.1 GCA_020426955.1 Planctomycetales bacterium | reverse complement strand
CGAGCGTGATCACTATGACCATGCGTAATTATCGCCCGCGAGACTGGCCGCCAGGGGTCGATGTAGAAATCTCCCGACTGACAGTACAAACCTGCTTCGGTTATTCGAAGAACGCCCAACAGATCGACCTGAGTCATCAGCGAATTTAACCATTTCTTGCTGAACGAAACATCTTGGCATTGGTGTCGATATCGCCGAGTATCTGGCTGATATTCGCTCGAATTCCGACGAGATTCCACCGGTACCGTTGTAGGCAGCCACTGTCGTCACGGCAAGAGCATGCGACCGTATTCGAAATACACGGCTAGTTTTTGGAAGAAACTTTTCCTAACCTAAAAACCGCCCTAATATTCTGTCAACTAGTCCGTTAACTCCTTGTAGGCTGGTTTCAGAATCCGATTTGGAGTATCCGCCATGTTGAAAACTCGTTGGTCTGTCGTATCGCTGGCGATGCTTGTGTTGAGTTCAACCGCTTTCGCGCTCTATTCTGTCTCCGACACCGGAAATTGGCCAAAAGAATGGCCGAGTGAATTGGAACCGCTACGCGAGGTATCTCAAACTTTTGTCGGTCCGACACTGGAAGCCCAGCATTTTGCCATGCACTTTAAGAGTCGTGATGAATTCGAGGCCGCTTGGCCGCACATCCTGAAAGTCAAAAGCGAAGGGGCTCCAATCTTTCTTATGCAAGCCCCAAACTTCTTTCTTGACAAAGAACCAGTAGGCGTGGTCGTGCACTGTCCTCCCGTAGGACAGTGGGACAACCCCAACACACCCATCGAAGGTTACCCCGTCAAATCTCGGTCTCGATGGCAATGGACCAACTATATTGAATTGGTCGTTGACGGCCAGATTGTTGATCTAAATCGCATTCCACTGCCAGCCAACACGCCCATTGTAGACGAGCGTTTCCAGGAAGACGATCGTTCCAAGTCAGACGAGTAACGAAGGCCGAGCAGTTGTGCAGCGAACCGACTCGTGCGTTTCTTGCGCCGAGCCGAACTCGTGTTGTTTAGCCTTTGCTTCGTACCTGACCGAAAATTCGCGACCACCATCTATTCGTTGATGAAGGTTTCCAAGAAACGTGCCAATCGATGAAAGTCACACTTGGGCTGAATGTAGCGAACCGTCGTGACCAGCGTTTCCGGGTTAATTAACTTGTCGAAGTCAACGTAGTGCAGGTCAAGCTGACCGGAAACGGATACCATGACACCGTTTAGGCCTTCCTCCACTAATGCTCGATAAGCACCCACTCCAAGCTGACTGCCGAGCATCACGTCAAAGGCGTGCGGCTTGGCGCAACGAGATTCATAGCCCAATTGCAGGCCGGTGATTTTTCGCTTCTGGCCGGTGTCGGCCTGATACGCCTTGCCAACCAGACGCGCGAATAGCTGTCCAAGATTGACTTCAGAAATGGCAATGTGACCATGATCGTCACGATTAATGCCTTCCAGGTATTTGATGGGCAGCAGTTCGGCCAGACCTTCTGCAATAACGATAACGCCAAATCCCTTGCCGTCTTTGTCTCGCGTCTTCATCGCCTTGACCATCCGTCCGACGACTTTTTCCATGTTCATGATGCGACGCGTGGTGGTTTCCCCTGTCGCCGAATTGGTGAACTCTTCTTTGTCTTCCAAGTCACCTGCAATATCTTCCACGCTCATGACCAAGCTGGCTTCGCCGGAGATGGCGGCGCCATAGGCCAGCCATCCCGCGCTGCGGCCCATACATTCGCAAAGAAAATAGGCACCGGAAGCTTCCGCGTCAAAAATCAGGTTTCGCAATTCCGTCCCCAGGAATTCCACCGCCGTGAAGTATCCAAACGTGAAGTCAATGCCCATGTAGTCGTTATCAATGGTCTTGGGCAAATGGACGACAGGAATTTTGTGCGAACCTTCGGGCAGCGAATCTTGAAATCGCTTCATCTTGTTGGCCGTTTTCAAAGTGTCATCGCCTCCGATCGAAATCAGTGCGTCCACACCTAATGAACGGAGCCCTTCATACGCTCGACGAAGCGGAGCCACCTTTTCTTCGTCCTGAAAATGTTCCGGCGATGTGACGTATTTGCCAGGGTTTGTTCGAGCGGTCCCGATCATGATGCCTTGCAGGTTTCTGGTTCGCTTCAGGAACTTCGAATCCAAAACTTTGTAATCGACGCCTGCTTCCAGTGGTTTGGCTGGATCAAAATCAATCAAGCTGGAATAGCCGTGCATCATGCCGACAACTTCGATTCCGTGTCGAACAAACGACGCCGCTGCCGTGGAGATAACAGCATTCGCGGCCGGTGCGGGGCCACCTGCAAATAGAATGGCAACCTTCTTGATCGAATCATTTCGATGAGATGTTTCAACTTTCGACATACTTTACTCTACTCTCTTCACAATCTGCTGAATCCAAACCTTTTGGAATCGAAACCATCGACTTTGGACAAAGTCGGCTTATCAGACTAACTCAACCAAGCTCGTTCGACATACGTCGTGTCAATCGTGCCATCGGCAAACGCGGTATCTCGCAAAATCTTTTTATGAAAGGACGCTGTTGTGGATATCCCTTCAATGCGAAGTTCATCCAAAGCGCGAGACATACACTCGATAGTTTCTTCTCGCGTAGGCTGATGCACAATCAGTTTCCCGATCATGGAATCATAGTACGGCGGAACCGTGTAACCGGCGTGAGCGTGCGAATCAAAGCGAACTCCCATCCCGCCAGGCACAATCATGCGGCTGATCGTTCCAGCGCTGGGTTGAAAACCTCGTTCTGGGTTTTCCGCATTGATCCGACATTCCATGGCCGAA
>JAGQOZ010000734.1 GCA_020426955.1 Planctomycetales bacterium | reverse complement strand
AGAAAACGTCTTGCCGGTTGTTCCCACGCTGCGTCACATGGTGGGGCAAATGCGGAATGACGATTCGGGCGGTGCGAGGCATGATCAAGACCATAACCGAAAGGTGCAACACGTGCGAGAAATAGGTGACTGTCCCGCTTTATTCCGCTTTATTCAGTTTTGCTTCTTCAGTTCCGGCTTCCGCAATAAAAGCTGTGCCACAATATCATCAAGGGCATCGATTAGCCATTCTTCCAGATCAAGGTCCGTATCGTCATCGCATCGATTCAGTTCGGATTCAATAACGTTTCTCTTCTGAAGTTCGGCGTCGAAAAACTCATCGAATACCTCTCCAAAAACCTCTATTGCGACCTTCTTGCAATTGTAGTCTTCCGGGGCATCATCAAAGAAATCGAAAACTGCTTCCAGCACGTCTTCACGAATGTCTCTGCTTGTTGCAGTACCCTTCTCTCTTGGCGGCACTGCCTTCCTTCGCACCGTCCGCTTTCTTGACGCTTGAAATCGCAACTCAATCTCCATCGTTCCTAGCGAAACATCCATCGACGCATAGCGTGGATGTTGCGATTGTTGTGCCCTCGGGCGTGGGACTTCGTCGTCGATACTTGGCATTAGGGACGCCATTCTCCTAAAGTCAGCCTCTCGCAATATGCGAATCGGCAGACCTTTGGCGATGTATTCTTCCACTTTTCGGTGTTTGCTGCTTTTGGAATGACCGGCAAGTTTGGTGATGTCCTGATCTCCAACGACCAACAAGGTTGTCTTCTTGGTTACGTTGGATTGCACATTGCACCCCAAGTTGGCTGCAAGGTCGGCTGCGGTGGTTCTGGCGATACGCAATGATCCGGTGAATACGATCAACTCGCCGTACAACGGCCCCTCGGCATTTCCTTCTCTCCGTATATCGGTATGACGAGAATCCGAAATTCCGCCGATGCGTCGCTTAACGAAATCTAAACACTCGCACTCATTGATGCCATTCTTGGCCATCGCAGCAATCAGGATATGGGCAGCAGCCTTCGCATCCTCTAAAGCATCGTGATGTTGAAAATGATAGCCCAAATATTCGCACACGTTGGCAAGTCCATAGCCACGATATGCAAATTGCTCCCACGTCCTGCGCGCTACACGGGCGGAGTCTAACCATTCGCAATAGGGATGTTCCAGATCGTATTTGTCGAAAGCTTGTTGGATGGCAACACGATCAAAATGGGTATGGCAAACCGCAATTTGATTGTCCATGAGCCGGTGCAAATCATGAAAGACATCCGGCAATCTCGGCGCGCCTTCAATGGTGCTTTCGTCGATGCCATGAACACCAACATTTGCAAGGTCGAAATAATCTTCAGGATCGAGATAGGATTTCCATTCCTCCGCAAGTGTCCCGTCTCGATAATGAGCAATTCCGATTTGGCAGATCGACGACATATCCGCATTGGCGGTTTCAACATCTATTGCAACGAATTCACATCTTGGTTTGTCAGCCATTGGCAAAGGTCTCCCAGCAATCTTGAAACCTGGCCCTGCCGATGAGAATGACAGTCCACTGAGATTCCATTTCATTGGCAGTGAATTTGTACTGATTATCGTTCACCGGTGTGGCGTGCTGAAAATACTCGTCACTCAGAAATGAGTTCTTGTCCGTTTGATGATTAACGAACATCGTCCACCTTTTGCTGCCAATCTCACCTGCAAGATGCAGAATTCCCCTTGTTTGGCAGTACTCCTGAAAATGTTGATCGGTAAGATCATAGTCGTACTCACGCACCATGAACAGCAGGTCAGAGTCTTGGCACAACTCCAGTCGATCTTTTCTACTCCATGGTTTCCAAACAGGCTTTCGTCTTGCCTTCTTCTTGCTCCCCTGTTCTGCAAGGGAACGCTTCTCCTCTTCATATCGCTCAGCTTCCTTATCAAGCAGAAAACGATACATTTGATCTTCCACTTTGACCACGGCCATGGTTGATGCCTCCAGATCGGTCTTTCACCCATCCGCAAGATCAATCCCAACCTTCTCTGCCAGGGAAATGCAGGCAGGGTAAACCTTGCCATCAAACCTGATGATAAACTGTTCGTTGGTGTGTTGGCAAGTTGCAGTCGGCAATCTAAAGAAGGTCATCTTCTCCACAATTCCGATAATGCGGCGATAATGCGGGACAGTCACCTAGTTCTTTTTCGTGCCCGTAATAAGCGTTGAAGCGAGCCTGCGTCACGGGCAACAGCGGATTCACTTCCGTAGTCGCCTTTTTCGGCCGATTGTAGTCGTTGTACTCGTACGCCGTTAGCGACTTGGTAACGCACGTCCTGGATTCCCGCCTGCGCGGGAATGACGAAAGGGGGGCAGGAACGACGGCTCGTATGCCGTCACCACGACCACTCCAACTGAATGCCATACACGAATTTGTCGTATGTAAACGGTGAAGACCGATCACTCAGCACCACGTTCGACTCGGCATCGGTCCATCGAATCAACCCACGCAACACAACGCGTCCGTCGTCGGGATCATCCAGCAACGTCTGCGACAGCGTGAACCCATAGTCGGTGATTAGATCGTCGCGCACGTCACGCCGGCGATCGAATGCGCTTCGATTCTGATAGTCGGCGATCTGCCAACGTGCATCGAATCGAAAGCGCAGCTCGCGATCGGGCAAAATCAGAAATTGTTCGGGCGACTTTGGATTGACCAGCGGCATGTCGAGCGCGACGAGAAAGTCGTGCGTCTTGCGGTCAAACTCTTCGCCCTCGGTTGAAATGCTGCCGTATTGATAACCGGTCGACACGTCCCACACCCAGGGAAAG
>JAGQOZ010000733.1 GCA_020426955.1 Planctomycetales bacterium | reverse complement strand
TTAATCGACTTCTTGCCGAACGATTTAGCGTTTCTGAATGTCGTGTCAACTTCAGCCGGAGGTATTGTCGAACAGACACCGACCATCGGGACTCCGGACGTGGCTCCCAACAACGATCTTGTCGTTCGCTTTCCATCGGTTACTGGTGGCACCGGCGACAATGACGTGGAAGTCGTCTTTCAATACTTCGCACCAGATTTGGATGCGTCCGGCCAAGACGTGTTGGATCCGATCACCGGAAACGACGTCCCGACGACCAACGATGGTCGCGTCACGGGCAGCTGGACACCTACAGATCCCAGCGATTCGGTAGCCGCCATCAACGTGGTTGACCAGTCTTCGCTGACAGACAATCACGTTTTGGATTTAAAATCGATTGCCATTCAGAAGTCGTCGCAAATTATCAATGACGTGGGCATGGTAGGAGTTTCGCCCGGTGACACCGTTGAATACACGCTGCAATTCCAGATTTCGGACTATTTCACTTTCGGCGACTTGATCATTGAAGACATTCTTTCGGACGGTCAACGCCTAACTGGTTCGCCGACAGGACCCTTTACCGATCCCTTTACGCTGGACGTTACAGATCGCAATGGCAATGTCACCGGTAGCTTTAGTCCGTCCTTAACCAACGGGGCGACCAACCTGTTTGTCGACCTTTCGCAAATTGGCAACGACACCAATCCCGCCACGGACGGTAGCACTCGCTTGGTCTTTGACGTATCACGCGCTCTCACCGATCTCGGTGCCGCCGACGGAATCCTGCAAGGCGGTCGCGCCATTTTGCCCGATGCCGGTGGGGCCACCGGTGTGATTACGTATCGAACTGTGATTCAGCAATCTTTTTCAGACACCTATCCGTCGGGCGAAAGCAACGTGGACCAAGGTGATATTCTGGAAAACAACGTCACCATCAGCGGTACAATTCGGTCCAATTCAGCCATCGCCACCACCGTCGGCGTCGAAGAAGACACTTCAGCCGAAGTGCTGGAAGTCTTGGGCGGCAAGGTCATCAAGACGACGTATGCGGTCAATGGCACATTAGGGCCCGTGGATTCGACCGTGGATCCCGACACGGGATTGGTGCGAGGACCATCGTACGCGAATACGCTGCAAGTTCGGCCCGGCGATGTCGTGACTTATCGTCTGCGTTACGCGATGCCTTCGGCCGACATAGAAAACTTGCTGATCACTGACTTCCTGCCTTTGCCAGTCTACGACGCGACCATCATCAGCACCACGTTCGGCACCACGGTGGACGGAACGGCACCGAGTGCGGATTCCGCGAAATACGGCCCCGACCATACGTTTTCTCGAGTCCCGTTGTCTGGCCCGCCGACTCAGCATCCAACGATGACGACCAGCGCCGTTGATAACAATGTGGTCTTTGATTTCGGCAGCTTTAACGAACCACCGCCCGAAGGGCCTCGAGTTGTTGACATTCTCCTTTCGGTCACCATTTCAGACGAACCGATGGCGGATGGCCTGCTGCTGACCAATCAATTTGAAGCTTCGCACGGAACCACCAACGCCGGTACATTGGCATCAGATTCCATCACTCAGATCACGCTGACCGAACCCGAACTGGAAATTCGCAAAGCGGCGGTCTCCAGTGATAATCCGAATGCCACGTTCTCCAGCACCGTCGCTCCTACCGGCGTCAGCTTTGAAGCACCAGGATTGAACACGCCTGCCAACAGCTTTGCGGGTGGCACTATCCATTCGACGAATTTGGGTAACACGATCAATTCCAACATTAGCCGAGTCGACGCGGATGACTTGGTGAAGTTTGCCATTGTGGTCGAAAACACCGGTTCCAGTAGCGCCGGGGCGTTTGACGTGGCCATCCGAGACACGTTGCCGGCGGGATTTGCTATTCCCGCTACCGGCCCCGGATTGAATTTGGAGCTTTTTGACGGTGCTGGAAATGCGATGCCGTTCACCTCGCTGGGCAGCGGACTGTTCGATCCGGCCGGTGGCATTCAGCTGAATGATCCCGGAGCAACACCCGCGACTTCGATTGGTTCGCCGCCCGTCACCGTCAATGCCGGTGCTTTGGATGAATTCGACCCAACCGACGGAAACAATATCCTGGTACTCACCTACGATTTGCAAGTGGTGGCGAACGTCGCACCGGGCCAAACAGCCAATCTGCAGAACACGGCTACGGTCTTCAACTACGCCGGTAGCGAGGGCGGACCGGATCACACCAACCCCACTGACCTGACTGATAATGCGCAAACCACCATCGGTATGCCCGTCGTTTCGAAACAGTTGATTGACACCAGCGTCGTCAATGCGAACAACGCCAACAACCAAGCAGTGATTGGCGAAATTGTCACGTATGAACTGCAAGTCACCATTCCCGAAGGTTCAACGCCCAACGCGGTGATTCAAGACACCTTGGACAATGGACTGGCGTTTGTAGACGTCGTTTCCTTTTCGGCGTCCCCTGCCCTGACCATTGCGAACCCGATCGGCACGGGCACCGCTCCCGCTAACACGACCATCACCAATAGTGGCGGCACGCTTGGCTTTAATCTGGGCAACATCACGAATTCGGACAGAACCAATACCACTTCGGAAACGATCACAATTCGCTACCGAGCAGTCGTGTTGAATCAGTCAAGCAATCAGAGTGCGCCTGCCACGGCGCTGAACAATTCGGTTCGAATTATTTGGACTGGCGGCAATGTGGCTCGAGTTGGCGCGCCGACCGTTTCTGTGATTGAACCGTTACTGGACGTCAATAAAACGGTTTCGAGTGCTACCGCCGACGCATTCAATTCGCTGCGATACAC
>JAGQOZ010000732.1 GCA_020426955.1 Planctomycetales bacterium | reverse complement strand
TACGAATCAGCCTGAGCGTCAAACGCATTGCCGTCCAACATGCGTCGGGCAGTGGCAACCTGCGAATCAAGTCCTTGTCCAGCAGCCAGCGAAAATTCATGGGTTGTGATTTCGACGGAGCTGGGATCCTTTTCGTTGCCGATCGCCATTAGCAATCGAGGCTGCCAGGCGGGCAAATCGGTCGGCAGCACGGCAGATTCATTTCCAGCCAATTCGATGGCGCCGGCAATGAGATCTTGCGTCTGGAGCTCTAAACCATTGTCGAATTGCTGCGACGTCAAAATTGCGGCGGGACGCAGCAAGCGAATTCGCACCGCCAGATCCACCGCCCATTGTGCCAAGATTTTGTCATGGCCAGTTTGCATCTGCCAGTACTTGGCAACCGTTTCGCGACTTCCTGCCCAGCTAGGATGTGGATTGGAAACAGCGTCTAGTGGCGGTTGCAGCGACACCGCCAAGCCATCCAACGCGGCGGCCGTCCGCCAGGCAGCAGGCACATTCAGGCGATCCGTTGAATCGACTTCCGGTGGCTGCGCCAGCGGCTGAACGACGGTATACAAACCTTCTTCGGTGGCCAGTTTAGCGAAGGCAGACAACGGCAGGTGTTGCACATCGGGCGTAACAACCAAAATGGACGCTTGCCTCTGCGGAATCCGTTGCGGTTCCCATTGCTTGCCGCCCGTTGAAGTTTTGAGGATGCCGCCGAATGCTCCAACAGCCCAGCCGGTTTGTTGGTCCGCCATGGCAATGGCGTGCAGAGGAAGCGAATACTGTGTCGACGAAGTTTGCCACGATCGGCCGCCGTCGTTGCTGATGGCGATTTCCGCTCCGCCACTGATGGCGAATGCCATCTCGTCAACGAATTGCACATCGGTCCAATGGACATGCTGCGGATTAGAATTCGAGTTAATCGTGGCCGGTTGCCAGGTGCGTCCCAAGTCAGCCGAATGCAAAATCGTTCCATGGGCACCCACCGCCACAGCTGCGTGTTGGTGAAAGGCAATTGATTCGATCCACTGCTTTTGCGACAAGTCACTGAACCGGAAGACCGCTTGCAGTTTTCCTTTTTGTAGCGAATACAGTTGTCCGTCATCGTTCAGAATCCAGCCGCTGCCATCGGAAAGGAACGATGTATCTTGCGGAGCCGAACTGGTTCTGGCAATCACCGGCGTCCAATTCGCACCGCCGTCGCTGGTTCGAAAAATACCGGACGCATAGACCGACGTGGAATGGCCAATGGCAAAGCCTTGCTGTTCGTTCAAAAAGTGAATTCGCTTTAGCCACGGTAAGAAGTCGTCGCCAATCCGATTCCAGGTGAGACCACCGTCCGTGGTGGCCAGCAGGACTCCAACGCCTTTATGCGAGATCGGCTGGGAATAACCGCCGGCGCACCAGCCCGTTTTGGCGTCGACAAAATGCACCGACTCGAAACGACAATCGACGTTTGCGTTTTGAAACTCCCAAGTCGTCCCGCCGTCCGCCGAATGTAAGATGGTGCCTCGCGAACCGACGGCCCACACGTGCTGGGAATCGACAGCACACACATCAAGTAAATCGGCATCATCTTGAAAGACCGTTGCCGAATCCGCTTGATTCGAAACGCTCAGACAGCAGAGCAATAACGTAAGAATTCTGCTGACAGTGGGCAAAGGTCGCACGGCACACTCCCTTGTTTCGCGGCGAATTTCTTAGACAGCAAGATTGTAAGGCGGCTAACAGCAGCTACCTACACCAATTCCGTCACTTCCACTACGGAAAATGTTTTTCTTGGTAGACCGTCTTGCCAGTGAAAACCTTTTTCTTGCCAGAAATGCGTGCTGGCGGCAACGCTGATGTAAGACTTTTCTGTGCAAATCGTCAAACAAGTTAGACGCGTGATGAAATTGACGTGAAATATTCAATGGACCTAGAATAGTGACTTCATTCGCATTGCGGCTGGGCAATACTACTGCCGCTGGCGAAGCCATTCCCCGCCACAGTCACTTGGGCAATTGATGGAAAGAGTGCTAGCAGTATGATTCGAGTGTTCGTGACGCTAATGATGTTGTTGAACGTCTGTTGTGTTTCATCGGTGGTGGCGCAAAGCGGCCAGTTTTCTGTGTTGCCCGAATTCGGCGGCATTGGTGCAGGCGGAAACGAAATCCAGGTTTCGGCCAATTTGACGTCAGATGCAGATGGATCGAACGGCAAGCTGCAAGTCACCGCCGTCTTAGGGCCTCGGCATTACACATATTCCCAAAATCAAAAACGCGAAGGCGGCCTGCCCACCAAGATCAACATTCAACGGCACGACGCCATTGTTTCTATTGGCAAATTCCAGCCCGATCATCCGCCCAAGATGGAGCAGAGCGAATACACCGACGCCACGTTGGAAAAATTCACGGGCGTGGTTACTTGGACGGCACCGGTTCAATTTGTAGATGGTGCAAAACTGGATGCCATCCAGATCAGCGGTAATCTAGACGGACAAGTGTGCGAAGAAGGCGGCGTCTGCTTGCAGATGAAAAACTTGGGCACCGACTTTACTGCTCGACTGAAAATCAACGACGCGTCATCTTCGTCCAACGTTGCGAATGCCACGGGTTCCAATGCAGCGGATTCGACGGCCACCAACGAAGCGAACTTGCTAGGCGGATTGGACAATCTTCTGGCAATGGCACCGGCCAAAGTTTCCAAGGCGGCGTTTCGCCCCAAACGAGCTCACGCGGGTATCGAAGGTCAGCTATCTGTTGCGTCCGTCAAACCTGGTGACAAATTCCATCTCCAAATCACCGTGGCTCCGGATGAACCGTATCACATCTACGACTATGC
>JAGQOZ010000731.1 GCA_020426955.1 Planctomycetales bacterium | reverse complement strand
CCAGCGAATCGTCTGCTCTGGGTTAATGGTGAGTTTCTAACCTATGTCCACAACAACACATCGTCGCAAAGCGTTTACCATCGTCGAATTGTTGGTAGTGATTGCCATTATTGGAATCCTGGTAGCCTTGTTGATGCCCGCCATCGGCGCGGCTCGGGAGTCAGCGAGACGAGTTGAATGTATCAACCGCTTGAAGCAATTGGCAGTGGCAACCGAACTTTTTCATGGTGCCTACGGCGCACTGCCGCCCGCTCGGTTATTGGCTCGCCCCGATGACAAGAATCAATGCGGTGGCAGCGAAGCAACGTGGTTGATCCGTCTGCTGCCGTTCATGGAAGAAGGCAAAGTGTTTTCCGAATGGGACGTCTACCGACCATGGAGCGAACATTCGGAAGCCGCCAGAAATCCGGCTATTTCGGCGTTCCTTTGTCCTTCGCGGCGAACGCTGGATCGAGCTCGAGTGGAGCGACAAGTCCCTGTGCCGGGAACAACCGTGACGGTTCGTTCGTCCTGTGGCTGCACGTTTACTTTTTCCAGTAACGGTTCGTTTAATACAATCACTGGCATGGCCGCCGACTATGCGGCCAATCATGGTGATCTATCGCCCGGTGCATCAGGTAAACCGACTGATTTCTATTACGGCGGAAACGGCACGGGGACCATTATCACCAGTCGTCCCATTTGTCGCGAAGGGAGGCCGGCCGGTTGGGCAGACAAGATCAGTCACAAGAAGATTAAGGACGGCATGAGCAAGACATTCTTGCTGGGCGAACGACACGTACCGTCCATTCGTCTGCAAAAATTCCCTCAGGATCCGCCCGCCTTTGATGGAGATTATCTGGAAGGGTTCGCTCGACTAGCTGGCCCCGGTGTTCCGCTGGCGTTTGGCCCGCAAGACTATATCGCCAGTCCCTTGGCCTTTGGAAGTTATCATCCAGGCATTGTCAATTTCGCTCTGGCGGATTGCTCGGTGCAGTCATTGTCTACCGATACCAGTACGCGAGTGTTAGAACAGTATTCGCATCGCAGTAATGGTTCGCAAGCCACGACTGCCGTCCGAGCTTGGTAATGTGTGACACCCTTTTTCGCGTGGGGATTTTGGGACTATGCAATTGTTTCGTAGCGTTCTATTCGGACTGGCCGTGATGGCGACCACGGGCTGTCATTCAGATCGGCTGCCCACGTATCCGGTGTCAGGAACCATTCAATACGCCGATGGCAAGCCCGTGACATTTGGCTATGTTGAATTCTATTGCCAAACGCACGACATTACCGCTCGAGGCCCCATTGCAGAAGATGGTTCCTTCCAGCTCAGCACTTTCCGGCCAAACGACGGTGCGGTGGCAGGCCACCACGAAGTGATTGTCACGCAAGTCTTGATGCCGCAGCCTGTAGTCGAACCAGGTGCCACTGCTGCTCGGCAACACCAACATGATCGCCATCTGCCGCAACGATACGCATCGTTTGCCACCTCCGATCTTCGCTGCGAAGTTACAAAGGGTGACAATGCGTGCGAGCTGGTGGTGGCCATCGAATAAGCATCGTTCGAGAAATAGTGCGCTGCCACGCGTTTGCCGCAGGTGAAAAAATGGGATTATTACCGTCGGCTAGCGCCTTGACGCTCACATCAGACCGGGCGGAAATTTCGCGAGCGATACTAAGCCCGAAACATTTCGGCCCAGCCGACGAGATATCCGTGCACTTTTCACGTCGCCAAGCTGTCAGCGACAGCCAGATGACTCAGCACATACCTCACCACATCCACAGACAAACTGTTGCCAACCAGCGACCATTGACGACGTAGGGAAAGTGAATTCGGAAATTGAAAATCGGTCGAAAAGCCCAGCATGGCAGCAATCTCGGTGGGTGAAAACCGACGCACTTCGCTTCCCGTTCGTAAGTACGAACCGCTTCGCACGGGCGAGCGTCCATACGCCGACGTGAAGCAGGCCATTACGGCATTCGTGTCGTTCGCGTCCACGGTGTGCATGGCGCACTGATATTGGCGGACGGTTTCGTGCGAAAGTACCAATCCGGGCAAGGATTCCGCCGACGGTTCCAACACATCCGCCACTCGCCTAACCCAAGCGTTACAGGACACAGGCCGAAATGTAAGTTGTGGAAACGGTTGGTCTCGCGAAGCCAACAAATAAAACCGCTGCCTACGGTTGGCAATGCCAAGTTGTGTCGGGCACAACGTCCCTTCCAGCCAGTGGTAACCGAGTTGTCGTAAGGTGTTTCGCAGCAAATCAGCGGCGTCGGATTCGGCAAAGGGAGGAACGTTTTCCAGCGCCAAGAATGTTGGGCGAACGGTTCGAAAACAATCGACCAAATTCAAAAACGCTTGGCTCCGTGAATCCGCCAAGTCACGCTGGTTTCCTCGCCGAGTAAACGGTTGGCAGGGCGGCGACATCCACCAAAGATCTGCTTGAACTTCGGCCAATTCGTCTGCTGCAACCGATTCCAACGACACGCAATGACAAGGGTGCGAAAAGTTCGCCTGATACACCGCTTGGCAATCTTGGTCGATATCCAACGCGGCCGCCACCTGGAAATTTTCTGGTATGGCACAAGCGAACCCACCAATCCCACTAAACAGTTCTAAACATCGAACCACCACCATCACGAATCAACCTTGTTTTCTGTTCTCACTTTTGTCGCAACCTGGATAGCTTGCAAGAAACCCGAATCGTACCCGTTGCTCAGTGATCCGAACAACACGACGCTATCGTCGCATCCCGCCAGAAACGCCGAATCCCGCAAGGATTACTTCAATTTCTGCACCAAGAAAACTCCCTCCCGCCAGGCACG
>JAGQOZ010000730.1 GCA_020426955.1 Planctomycetales bacterium | reverse complement strand
ACTTGCATGCCGCCTAAAGGCGGTACTACGAACTTCCACGACGAATTGGAAAATTTGGGACTACCGCTGCCGGACTTGAATCACGGTTGACTGTTCCGGGGCGTACGGAGTTGGTGAAGCGAGTATCGCGCGGTCACCTTCCAGGCGATATTCAAACGGAAGATTCGTTTGTGGATTGCGAGGCAAAGGAACGGTTGCGATCTGCTCCAGGTTTTCCGGCAATCGACCTGTTTCGCTCAAGTGCATGCGAATCGCTTCGATCGTCTCTAAGTTTCGTAGTTGTTGTTCCAAGCGTACTTCTGCCATTCCCACGGCGTAGACGCTATTCATTAACAGCTCGGAAATCGGTATTACTTCCGAATTGGCGCCGAAGTTTTGAAAATACAATTCGCGATTTTGCTGGTCTATTTGCTCCGCGACTTCCAATCTTTCGTCTGGCGGCAATTGCCCAATCTTGCGAACGTTGTCCGCGATTCGCTTCATCACTCGACTCTGATAAATCGCCAGCACTTGCAATGTTGGCATCTGGCGAAGCTGGTCCAGCGAATACTCTGATTCGGATAGTCGTTTTAATGCTCGAGGATAACCTATGGCCAAGGTGGCTCCCACGAATGTCTCCGTCAAGTCTTTGTCTGCCGGGCCGGCACCTGCGACCAAAGACCATTTGCCTAGCAGCTGCAGGAAAGTGTCTCGCCAGCCCTCGACAGAAAGCTTCTCAGCCTCTGGGGATTGCAAAAGCGGAAAAATGTGAAACGGAGCCATGGTATCCGCTTCCATCGCGGCGGTAACGGAAATCAAAGGACGCTGCAGGTGCGTCAGCGGCCAATACAGATTCGGCGAATCGGGAGTCTGAATCCACTGCTGAACGGTTTGGTTCATTTGCGAGGCGATGCTGATTCCTATCAAATTTCCCACGATGATTTCGGGCTTGGAAACGTCTTGTGCTAAGCGATAGCCCAACTGCAGTGCTTCGGCCGCTTCGGGGAATTCTGCTCGAGCCAAATGCCATTCGGCTTTTAGCGTCAAGAGGCGCCCGACGTTGCGAGCATCATCGAATTCCGGAAACACAAACTGGTAGTAGCCTTCACCACGATATTCAGGGTGCCAGTCCCAGTCACAGTCTTCGCGCCGAGCTGCTTCGCGCAGTTGAGCGAACACTTGCTCCGGACGCCCCTGGAAAAATTCGGCTACTTCGTCTTGGTTTCTCTGTTCGAAGGGAATCTCATGCAACTCTTGAGTCTTCTGTTCCAGTCCGGCAATCAACGAGAACGCTCGGTAATAGAACGGCACGGCGTTTCCCGGGTTCCGTTGCAGCGGATCGGGACGCAGTGAATACTTCAAGGCAGGCACGGTTTCTGCCGCCGGGCTGATCAAATATTCCATCTGCTGCGGCTGATTCCAGTTGGGATTTAGATTGGTAATTCCGTTCGGTCCAATGGTAACCTGCGCAAGCGACGTCTCGAGCGATCCGCACATCACCACCGAATAAGCGATTGCGATTGCGATTGTCGAAATCGTTCTACCTATATGTCGCCTCGGTGCGACCGTCGTTTCCGTTTTGTGGTGCAATCTATTCATAAAGGTCTCTCCTGGCTTGTGCCGAAAATACGACTCCACGCGGTTTGAGGCTGAGAATGGGATTCGGAAATTGGTGAATCCAACGCCAAGTCTCGCCGCATTTCTGCTAACGTTTTTAGCATACGTAGAGGACGTTCTTCTTGCCGTGCCTGATGCTTCAAGGGCAACTGCGTGCGTTGTTCAATGGATTGTTGCAGTTTGTGAAAGCGATTGGTCGCGAATTCCGTTTGGGCAACGCCTGGCACTGGCAGCCAACTGGAAATCGACTCGCGAAACGCCGGTACCGTTCGCGGCGCAGCAAAGTCTGGCTTCGGGTTCCGTTGCTGCGAATTCGCCGCGGATATCTCGTCATCGTTTGTGGTTTCGACGTCACTGGCAATTTGCGTCTGCGTGGAGACAGATGGATGCGGTTGCTGTGGTTGGCCGAGTTGCCAGCTTAGTAAAAGCGTTGCAGCCGTCGCGGAAAGAGCCCAAACTTGCCACACACGTTGCGGAAGCTTGCTTCGATTTTCTTGTTCGGTGCGAACCGATTGTTGGCCTGCGAGAAACAGCAACGCGCCTAGGTCGATCTGTGAACGATTTGGTTCGAGTCGCCCAAGCTGTTGTTCGAATTCCGTCAGTTTTGATTGGTCCATTTGACTTGAAACCTTGTGCGTAAACTTTCAATGCCGGCCATGTAACGGCGATGCACCGTGGCGACCGACACACCAACCATTTCAGCGATTGTTTCCAATGTCTGATTTCCCCAGAGCTTGGCGACAATGACTTCGCGCTGTTCGTCTGGTAATTCTTGCAACGCGGCCGCGGCTTCTTCTGCGTTGATAGTGTCCAAACTGGACGGATCAAACAGTGCTTCGCGCTTTGCTACCGATGCTTCTCGTTCACGTCGCCTTCGTCCAGACCGAGCGGCATTCAACGATTTGTTGCGAACCACTCTGAATAACCACGCTCCAGGATCATCCGGAAACGGTTTGGTTCGAATCAGCTCGATAAACGCCTCTTGCACAATATCCGCTGGCGATTGTGTCCACTGCGATGCGAACAGCTCCAGCGGCGCAGCATAGCGGTCCATTAACATGCTCCACTGCTGTGCTGAAAGACCGCTCATGCAAACATCTTATCCAACCGAATTGCCTGTTACGTCCGAAATTTGGACGTCTGTAAGGGAGACACCGAGGATGCTGGCATTTTTCACGAGGCGGAAGATTTTTTGCTGGGGTAGGTATCGCGTTTC
>JAGQOZ010000729.1 GCA_020426955.1 Planctomycetales bacterium | reverse complement strand
GTCCTTCGTGTCTAGAACGCCATCGCCGACGAAGTAAACCTTCGCAGAAAATCGGACTGAAAACGAATCGTATCGATGCTCAGTCGGAAGATTCAACCTACAGGGGCCATTTCTGAAGATCGAATCGAGTACGAGTACGAGTACCGCGATGCTGAGTACGAGTACGATACCAGTCCGGAATACTGACGAACCATGCCGTAAACCAATGCGGCCGAATGGACACTCTTTTGAGAACAAAAGCACTTCGGCCGCTAGGATACGGCTGGAGTTCAGCCCGAAGAGCAAATGTGACCTTCATCATTCTTGACAAATTGTTTCTTAGGTCCGAAGGGCAGGCGAAACGATTGCTGAGGCCACAAGTCATTGGTCGCGGACATATCCTGGCGCATCGGCGCGGCTTGCTGCCACATTGCTAGAAGAGCGTTTCACGCTGGTAGCTAAGTTAGCTCTAGAAACCGCAAGGGTTGTATCGGCCCTCTGGGCCTGGAATGGACGTTTACTTGTTTCCGGTGGCTTCGCCACCGGCTAGGGTTGTAGCAGCCCTTCGGGCCTGGGTTTCTTGATGGGCAAATGGAGGCAGGTTGAAATCTTAGTTCGTCAGGCCTTTCGTACTCGTACTCAGTGCAACGGTACTCGTACTCGTACTCGAATGGAGCGGAGTTGCGAGACCAACTACTGACTGTGCACGACTCAACGTTGGTCTTGGCTCGCTCCTATCAAGCTCCGAAATTGAGTAAATTACGTTGACAGAACGAATCGGGAACTTCGGGAACTATTGAATTGTTACTCACTTGGTTGACCCAACAAAACCGCCGCGCTAAAAGAGGGTCGGAGCGAGTACGAGTACGAGTACCGCGATGCTGAGTACGAGTACGAGTCCAACGCAGGATGTTGGCGAACAATGCCGTCCACCTGAGCGGCTGAAATACGTTTACTTGAACCCACACTCAACACCGGCCGCCACGTGACGGCTGGCGTTCGTCCTGAATAAGTTTCGCAATACGGAAGTCGCTCGAATGCATCGCCTCATATCACTCGGCGCTTTTCTAGCCATATGTGCAGGATGTGTACCTGGCCCAATGCGAACTCGTGAGCCAGCATTTCTGCCCCGGGAAGATTGGCCTCCGAATCTCATCGATTTTCTTTGGCACCACACCGAAATCGCGGATGCCACCGAAGTCTACGGGCATGACGCCTTTTTCGCGACAAAGCTAATGATACAGATCAATGCAAACGAATCGGAGTTAGCGCAATTTATATCTGAAAAGGAGTTAGTCGCTTCCGATCGAAACCATCCTAAACTAAAGGAGCTTCGCACAGGACTACCAGAATCATGGTCACTTCCAAATCAGCGTGAAATTGAATACTATGCGACCAAAGATTATGGTGTTGAACATATCGAGGGTACATCGCTTGTGCTACTTGTAAAAGAACGTAGTAGCGGGAGAGCAGTAGGGATTTACGAATGGATTTTCTGAATGCGTCACTCCCGCGATCATTCAGATTCGTTTAACTTCTCAGCTCACACGTTGTGTTCAGAATGGACGAACCATCCAATGCACGTGAGCGGCAGGAAATGTGCTGTTTGTACCCTGACTGATCTCCTGCCGCCACGTGATTGGTGTCGTTCGCCGACTGACGATAGATGGTAACATCCAACTGTAACGAAGGTATGATCGAACTTGAATGATCGAGACACGATGAATCCGTATTCACCAACGGCACATTCTTGCGTCACTCGACCCAAGCATCGGTCGACTTCCAGCATTTGGACAATTGTCGTGCCCACCGCGATTGCCTGTGTCGTTGGATCAATTTTCTTCCGTTCTTACTTTGCTTCCGTCGGCGACCCACAGGGCGGGTCGATCTCTGCGGGATTGACTGGTCTTGTCGTGCTTCCGTTCGTGCTGCTCATTCGACAGACGATGCGAACATGGCGATCCCAAGAATCTTCCTGCGAATCGACTGCTTTCGTCGAAGATGGATCCGAGCGTGTATTCAATGCAATTGAGACGGACATTAGGCCCGAGATTGAACGCAAATATGCGGAGGAATGGAATGCGTCGGGACTTGTCAAACGCTGGTTCTTGCTTCGACGAATCGAACAAGAGATTTCCGCACGTGTCGCAGAGCAATCGCAACGCATCTCACCAACTTCGTTATTCTGACCGTGGACGTTGGCGTTGCGATCACTATACAATGAAGGCGTCGATCACGAATGGAAAACGCGGCGAACAAAGCGATGCACCTCAGCCGCGAAATGAGCCGTTTTGAAATGGAAGATCTCTCGTCGCGGCGAGGTGATCGCAAACGTTATCGCAGTCAGAACCTCCAGTAGAGACTTTAAAGCAGATCATGTCGACCGATATTGTCACGGACTGTTTTCGAAGAGCTATCGACCAAGCCGTTGCTGGCTTCGGAGATTGGTGCGTAACGCTCACGTCGTCACGCGATCAAAGTCGTTGGATACAAGTGACCTGGGAACACCTAAATCTCGCTTGTCCAGACAGCGTTGATCTGGATGATGCCATTCGCGTCTTTCCGACTGTTCCAGATTTGGAAATAATCGAAGTTCAACCTGGAAAGCACCTTACGTTTGCCCACGGTGCCGACTTCTCTCTTCCGGCGATATCTGCATTTGTCCTGAAGTACTCGGAAGTCGTGATGAAAGAGCCGATTGACGACACATGGATCATGACTGAGGAGCAGTTATGATGGTTGCGACTTTGATCGCACTTGCTGCTGACAATACAAGCTGCGATAACAATGCCGTCCACCTGAGCGGCCGAAAGACGTTTGCATGAACACTAACT
>JAGQOZ010000072.1:1810-16892 GCA_020426955.1 Planctomycetales bacterium | reverse complement strand
AAAACATCTTGGCTAATAGTTGGGTATCCCTGTTGGATTTTCCTTTACCTTCCCTGTTGGATTTTTCCCCTGTTGGATTTCTTTTGTGGGGTGTCCCTGTTAGATTTCCTCCCTGTTAGATTTCCCTGTTAGATTTTTCCTGTTTCCCTGTTGGATTTTCGCCATTTACAACCAGTACCCGAGCCGTCATGCCAAATCGCCTACTTCGCGCTCTTCGTCTGCATGCCGAGTTCGTTGCGATCCAGATTCAAACAGTAGGATCAAAAGCCGTCCTGACCTGAACGCTGCGACGTCGCTCGATTTCGACACATCCGCCCTCAACTAGCGTTTGCCGTATTGTTTCTTGAAGCGTGACCAAAAAGATGGAGCGTTGGTGGCAATGGATTGTCGAGAATGAGTGGCGTCGGGACCGTCCGCGAGTGCTCGGCGAGTGTAGCCGTAGGCAATGTAAGCTGTATAGCCTGTCGCGGCGAAGAGGATGGCGAACATTACTCCGGCAAAGGCAAAGAAGCGAGCCCACGCCATGATGCTGAAACTAGCCAGGGCCAGGCAGACCACCACAAACCAGTTCAAAATAATGCGACGGAGCCATACTTTTCGAGCATACTGGTTGATGGCGTGTCGCGCGGATTGATTCGCTACTTCTCGCATACCCGCAATATCACGCTCGGGCGCCTTTGCCATCGGTTTGAAATCCTCCATGGTCAACGGCGGCAGGTCGGCTTCGGCTTCAATGTGACATTCCGGGCTACCATCGTTGATAACTTTCACCGGCTTGGAAACGGACGGCGAATAGTTGGACGGTCCACCAGTCACTCGTTGCAGCAGTTGCTCCATGTATTTGCTAATATCTTCCTCATGATTTTCGTCCGCATGACCGTGTTGAGCGACGGGTTGCGGAGCCAGAACGGAATCAGCTGTCCCCGGCGAGTCGTCATTTTCAGAACCCGCGTCAAGGTCATCGGAGTCATCTAAGTCAGGTGCGTAACCCATGTTGGAGAGGATTGACGCGGCATCGACAGGCGTTCGTTCTTGAACGGACGAATACGCAACTTCCTTTTCCACTCGCTGGTGGTCGATGTTTTCCTGCGGCGACGCCATCGGTTCAAACTGATCGGCTTCCAGTTCAGGAACGCTCGTCACGGGAGCCGATTCGAGCATGATAGTACGACCGAATGCGTCGCCAGACTGGTCCGATTCGGCAGGCGCATAGCCTTTCAGAAACGACGATGACGATTGGCCATCCAGTGGCGAATCAGCTTCCTCACTGATTTCGACTTCGGTTGGCGGTACCGATTCGCAATCTGCCTCGGCAACGTCATACGCTGCCACATCCGGTTGAATTGGTGCGAATTCGGTTCCCTGCGTTTCCGCTTCTTCTGCCGATGCACCTTCGGCAGCTTCGATCCTTTCGACTTCAGGTGCCGCAACAGACGAATTCCATTCGGCCAAACTAGCTTGACTCGCTTGCCAAGCGTCCTTTTCGGCCAAAAAATCGTTCCAATGGCGTTCCAGCTCTGCCCGCTCCTGTTTCAGCGCCGCCCCTTCGTTCTCTAGAGTCTGCAATTGCTGCTCAACCTGATCCAGCAACTGCTGAGACTCGCTGGTCTCCGCTTCCGCTTGCGGACGAGCGGCCCAGTCGCGAGCTTGCTGCAGGACTTGGGTGAACAACGCTTTCAGGCCACCATCTTCCAGGTCTTGCTGAGACGTTTCCCATTCCAATCCCAAGGTGGCTAAGATTTCTTGCCCCATGTCTCGGAGCGCTTCACGTTCCTGCAACAGGCGTTGTCGTTGCGAAGAGTTCTTCTGCAGAGCGTCTTCCAGTTGATTTTGGACTCGCAGAGATTCGCGAATCGCCTCGTGCTTTTGTTCCTCGGACGTTTGGCAATCGTGCTGAAAAACGCTGCATTGGGACTCCAGAGATTCCATGTTGTTTCGTAAAAGGCGATGTTGGTCCTGGAGATCAGCCAGACGTTGTTCCAATGAATGAACTTGACTAACCTTACTGCGTAGCAAGCGGATAACGGATTTCAGACGCTGTGAAGCAGAATGCCGAGCGTCCTGCCGCTTCTGGATTTCGTTATTCAAGCAGTCGGCATCCACCGCCGAGACGCTATGGTCAAATGAACTTGGCCGAGCTTGGTCTGATTCAATTCGAATGTGCACGTCACCAATGGTGAGCTGATCTTGTGTCGTGAACCAAGCGTCACCGAACGACCGGCCGTTCAACCGAGCGTGATTCGCCCAATTTCGCACCGCAACGCCTCGTTTCCCTCGCAACAGTAAGACGTCCATGGGCGAAGCGAAGTTGGCGGGTACAACGATGTCACAGCACGGTGATGAACCAACTTTCAGTCGATCCTTCCGAAAGGCAACTCGTTCTTCTAAGCCTCCGTCCTGTTGAACCAACAGCCAGCAGCGAGAAACATCAACACTGGCAGTAATAGAAGACGCAGACGATTTGGTGGACATCTTGGCGGCAATCAGGAAAAAGGCGTAAGGATGACAACGACCAGGCAAAGCACCCGCTCTTTTGGTGGACTACCTCTGTCTGAAAATCTACTTAAAACACGAGCCCACAAAGGATTTAGGTTACGAACCAGGTTCGGTCAAAAAACGCTCGAAGCCTGCTGTTATTCCAAAATGTCCACGTCGCCAATGCTGGCTGTCACAACCGCCCGTTCATCCTTGGTGGAAACCACATGGATTTGCCAACAGCCACAAAAACATTGTAGGTCTGAAACGAATGTGACGATTATCCGTATGCCCAATAAGTGCAGATCGAAGCAATCCTGCAGAAATGTGGTCGCGCAAATTTGGCGAAACGTGAGTACTTCCCAGCGAATTGTCCGTTGATTTCTTCGCCAATTCGCATTGCTGTCGAACGGCAGGCAACGCCAAATTATTCGGAATTTTCCGACCACATTTTTTCGAGCTGCGTACTATAGTTTGGTTGCCGCATTAGCTAGCAACCGCAGGGCTGGCGAACAGATATACCTGTGTATTTAACAGTGACAGATTCGAGGCTTTTACTTTAGGTTCCCAACCGGACGAAGATTGGCAAACTTCGACGTACAGGGAACTCATTGAGGTGTAGGGTTATGGCACGCAAAGTTGCAATCGAGAACATGCGAGAGGTTCTGCTTCAGCGCCGCGAGGCCCTGCGGAAAGCTCTCAAGGGTGACCTAAGTCTGCTGAATGAACTCCGCGCACAAGCGGCAGGCGACGTAGTCGATTTTGCGATCGATTCCGCTCAGGACGAAATCAATTCGCAGATCGCCGAAGCGGAAAGTCGCGAACTGGGACAAATTGAAGAGGCGCTCAAGCGCATGAAAGAAGGTTCGTATGGACAGTGCGAAGGCTGCGGAACCAACATTCCCGTCATTCGACTCCAGGCCCTTCCGTATGCCACGTACTGCATTCAATGTCAGCAAGAAATTGAACAGAACGGCGAACTTTCTCGGTCCGCAGGTGACTGGAGCCGAGTGCTTGATTCGTCTGACGATGACACCTTGATTTCCGATTTGGAAATGGACGTGTCTTAATAGAAAAAATATTGTGCGACGACCAGGAGGGTTCGTCGCACAATCTTCGGACTGCTGGAATCGGGCCGCTATCTAAGTCGGCCTTATCGCATGGAGGTGTGTCTTGGTAAACAGATCGTGGACCTTAGCTGTTGGTTTGATCTTGTTCTCCAGCTTCGCATGCGAAGCTCAGATTGAAGCCATTCTGTCTACCGCATCGTCGGCTAGTGATGCGCGCACGGACGAATACGCCGCGATTGCTCGGCAAGCCGAATTGCTCGATCAACAGCTCGGTTTGATCAAACGAGTTGTCCGGTTGGTCACGCCCACAGTGGTTCATCTTGATTCGTTCAAATCCGATAACGGTCCCGACGATGATCCCACATTCGAAGAAGCCGGTTCGGGCGTGGTGATTGACATCAATGGGCAGAACTACATCCTGACCAACCGCCATGTCATCAGTAATGCCGCGTTAAAAAACATTCAGATTCGCCTGCACGACGGACGCCATTTGACAGCTACCAACGCTTGGTCTGACCCGCAAACCGATGTGGCCGTGATTCAAGTTTCGGAAACCGGTCTGACTGCGGCTCGGATTGGCGACAGCGACCAAATGGAAATCGGCGACTTTGTCTTGGCCGTGGGCAGTCCCTTCGGCCTGAGCCATTCCATTAGTTACGGAATTATTAGCGCCAAAGGTCGCCGCGACTTGGAATTGGGCAGTCAAGACATTCGGCTGCAAGATTTCATCCAGACCGACGCGGCCATTAATCCCGGCAACAGTGGCGGTCCGCTGCTAAACCTACGAGGCGAAGTGATTGGAATCAACACGGCCATCGCCAGCAATTCCGGCGGCAACGAAGGCGTCAGCTTTGCCATCCCTAGCCAACTGGTGATGTTCGCGGCGAAGCAACTGATTGAATCGGGCAATGTCGAACACGCCTTCTTGGGCGTGACGCTAGACAACACATTCGGGCCTGACACCGCGAAGAAACTGGGCGTAAAGCGAGTCAAAGGGGCGTTGGTCAAAGCGATTAACCCAGCGTCCCCGGCCTTCTTTGCCAACATTAAAATCGACGATCTGATTGTGCGGTACAACGGCCAAGTAGTCGAAGACGACGACCACCTAGTCAATCTTGTCAGTCTCACGCCCGTCGAAAACATGGTCACGCTGGACGTAGTACGAGAACGTCAGATTGTGCAAGTCAAAGTGAAGCTCGGCAAACGCCGCAACTTCGAATAACATTCTAAAGGCGATACTCCTGATGAACTGCCCTAATTGCCAGCACCGAATGCTAGAAGGTTAAGGCGTTGTCCGAGGCTCGTGGTTGTATTCCCATTCTGCATCCTCTGTTTTCAACACTGCTGGTTTCGCCCAAAAAAGGGAAGAAAATCACTGATCACTGCTTCAGGTTATAGCAAGCCCGCCTACCGTTGCGATCAATGTCGCACGGTTGTCATCCTGAAGCACCGAGTCGAAAATTCGTCGTGAATCAAAATCGATTGACTGCGCAAAAACGTTCTACTCGCACGCCACAGGGACGCCTCGAATGCGATGTCCCCACACGGCAATGATTGTGAAGAACAGCGACCAAACTCCAAAATTCGGTTCGGGAACACTGGCGACACCGGTGCGAGGTCCCAATTCGTAACCGCCATCGGTAAACGCGGCGACAAAGTCCGAACTATCAAATTCGCCGTCGCCGTTCCAGTCGCCGGTGGCCCAAGTGGCCGCTTCGCCCGTTTCGAACTTTCTGGTCTGAAATACCGCCACAAAGTCCGAACTGTTAAATTCGCCATCAAAATTGGAATCGCCAAACCATGTCTGTTGTAACTCCACCACCCAATGCGTTCGGTCGTCATTCGACACCGACCCGTCTTGGTTGACGTCGAACCGAGCGTCACTTTCGCCATTTCGAATTGCTTGACTAATCGCATCGATATCGGCCACATCACACATTCCATCCGAATTTACGTCACACACGTTGGCAATCAGGCCACCGTAGATTTCAATTTCATCAATCGCCGTGCCGCCACTAAGCCCCGTGTTGGGCACTAGAATTCGAATCCCCGTCGCCAGCACGCCACCGGAACCGTCATCGATCAAATATTCATGGCGGAGGTAGGGCGCGAATTCGTCGTTTTGAATGGCGTAGCCAATTTGCCCCAGGTCCTGCCAACCCGTCTCCGCATTTCCGGTGGCCTGTGTGTCCGCGTCCGGATTTGCCGTACGAGTGAATTGCAAGGTGTAGGTACCCAGCGCACGATCAGTACACTGTCCACCACACGCGTCTGCAAAATCATTTCCGTTATCGCGACTCCACGCAACGCTGGTGATGCGTTGTTCTGCACTCAGCGAAATTCCGGCAAATGCATCAGGCGCAAACGGATTGTCGGTGCCGCCAATCCAGCTGTTGGCATTTCCGTAAAAGCCGTCGTTTAGATTTTCCGCAACGTGGAAATCGATCCCCAGTTCGGGCCCAAGATCGCTGCTGGAAAACGCTTCGGCACCGTTGGTTGCCAGCGCCAAATTATCGGGAACGATGGCGCCGTCTGGAGGCGATTCGGGGTCGAAGTATTCGCCGTCCGTCCCGTCCCATTCAATTTGGAAACCGGCGGCCGGAGTAATCGTGACCGGCAGCGGTGGTGGAGGCGGAGGAACGAATTCGCCCGCTACATCGTACAGTTCGATTTCGTCAATCGCCGTGCCGCCGCCGATCCCTGTACCCGGCACCACCAAGCGAATCCCTGTCGCATCTACTGGATCAAAGTTGTAGCGGTGTCGCTGCCACGTGTTGTTGTAGTTGGTGCCAGCTCCATCCGACACGCCATATTCCAACGTCCCAATGTCGGCCCAACCCGTCGCCGGATTTCCCGTCGTGTCAAAATCCAAGTCAAAACTTGGATTCGGCACTTGTGTGTATTGCAACGCATAGAATCCCTGATGTCGATCTATGCAAACGGCGCCACCGCAACCGCTGTCGCCGGTCAGCACGTTACTTCGGCCAAAGGCAATACTCTGCACGTTTGACACCGGCGAAGCTCCCAGATCAATCCCGGCAAACGCTTCCAAAAACGGGTTGTCGTCGCCGCCAATCCAACTGAATTCGTTTCCGTAAAAGCCATCGTTCAAATTGTCGATGAAGTGATAGGCAATCCCCAGTTCGGGTCCCAATTCGCTACTTGCAAACGCAGTTCCATCGATCGCCAAATTGTCAGGCACCGGATCTCCGCCGAATTCCACTGCCGGTCCTTCCTGTACCAACAGCAATCCACCTCCGTCCAGCAACAGCTGTGCGCGAACAATATTACAAGACAACAGCAACGCAATCGTGATGCTGACAAGCTGCGAGTAACACCGGAAATTCACGTCAGGCCTCCGTTACGGTTCAAACGAGCAAAAAGGGAACGCGGCCGAAATCTTACTGCGAATGATTTGCGTTCGCAAGAAAATAGATCACAATCGAGTCCGATTCGTCATTCATGGCGTCCATCCTCCCCACAACTACACGCCCAAGCGGAGTTTGCGTTTTGAAAATTCTCCGGATGCAAACGCTAGAAAACAGACTGGTACTCGACAGCACCGTGGTTTTCAGCGAACTGATGTACAACCCGGTCGGCAACCAAAATCTGGAATGGATTGAACTATACAACCAGATGGCCGTCGACATGGATATTTCGAATTGGCAAATTGCTGGTGTTGATTTTACGTTTCCGCCCAGCACCATTTTGCCTGCGCAGTCATTTGTGGTTGTCGCGAAATCTCCGGACGATTTCTTCGCGGCGCACGGCATTTCGGCCGAATACGGTCCCTACGGCAGTCGCCTGTCCAACGGTGGCGAATCAATCCGCTTGCTGAACAACAACGGTCGCGTCATGGATGAAGTCGACTATGGTGATTCGTTCCCGTGGCCTGTCGCGGCAGATGGTTCGGGAGCTTCGTTGACCAAGGTCCATCTGGACAAAGGCAGTGCCGATCCACAGAATTGGACGCACAGTCAAGCCGTCGGTGGTTCGCCTCGAACGTTTCAACTTGCTCCACCCAGTTCGCTACTCTTGAATGAAATCTCGCAGCGTAATCAAGATGCGTTCTTTGTGGAACTAGCGAACGTTGGCGAACAATCGGTGGATCTAGACGGCTTGATGATTGCCAGTGCGGGAGCCGACAATGCCTTCGCGTTATCTGGACGAATCGAACCAGGCGAATATTTGGCGATTGACCGGACGTCGTTGCCTTTTTCCACATTCGATATCGACCGCCTGTTTCTCTATTCGAACCAGCGACAAACCGTTTTGGACGGCGTGATTGTCCAAGATGCGCCACAAGCTCGCATCACGTCGGGCGAATTTGTTGGCGAATGGCATCTGCCCGAATCTCCGACTCCAGGTGCCGAAAATTCGTTCCAATTGGAATCGGACGTGGTCATCAATGAAATTTTCTATCACGCGCCGGGAACGGCGGTCGACGACCAACCCGCGACATTCGAAACCACTCAGTTGCTGCCTATCGATGCCAGCACCACGTGGCGTTACCGAGCCGACGCCGACGGACTCGATCTCAACTGGGCCGCCACCTCTCACAACGTTGGCGATGACCATTGGCAAAGTGGCGTCGGTTTATTCGGCTACGAACGCGCGACGCTCAGCCTGCCGATTCGAACCGAATTTCCCAATCCGGCGACCATCTTTCCGCCCATTGTCACGTATTACTTTGAAACCGATTTTCTGATCGACGAAAGCCAATTGCAGTCTGACCAAGGCATTGCGTTGCGTCACATGGTCGACGACGGAGCGGTATTCTACTTGAACGGCGAAGAATTCTTGCGGTTCAACATGCCGACGGGAGAATTTGATAGTGGTACGTTCGCGGCATCCGTTCCCGACGCGCAGCTGAGTGACACCGTGCAAATCCCGCAGGAACTGCTGCGTTCCGGAACGAATCGTTTGTCCGTGGAAGTCCATCAAGCGTCGGTCGCCAGCAACGACGTCGTGTTTGGAGCCGAACTGTTGCAGACCAAGCTCTTGACCGAATTCGTTCCAGGCCAGCCGTACACCGAATCCGGCGAAGAATGGATTGAAATCTACAATCGCAGTGATATTCGCACCATCGATTTGTCCGGCTGGCAATTCACCGACGGCGTTCGCTATACGTTTCCTGCGGGCAGCCAGATTGGTCCCGGCGAATTTCGACTCGTTGCACGCGACGCGGACAAATTTGCGGAAAAGTATCCAGAAAAAGCGTCGTTGATCGTTGGTCGTTTTGAAGGCCAACTTGCGAACGGAGGCGAATCGATTCGTTTGGTCGACGCTGTGGGTAATCCAGCCGATCAAGTGCGGTATTATGACGATGGCCGTTGGCACGAATTCGCGGATGGTGGCGGAGCGAGCTTGGAATTAATTTCGCCCAACGCAGACAATCGATTTCCCGAATCGTGGACTTCCAGTGATAACACTGCAGAATCTGCTTGGCAAACGGTGACCTATGAAGGCGCCGTCCAACCCGATGGCTTTTCCGGAAACGTTTCCAATCGCTACCAAGAATTTATTCTGGGAATGCTTAACGGCGGCGAGCTTCTGGTTGACGATATTTTCGTTTGGGAAAACGGCACTGGCGGAATCAACCGCATCCAAAACGGCTCGTTTACAAATGACGCCTTGGGCGCCGCTCCGGCAAAATGGCGGATCGGCGGCAACCACTCCGGAGTTGTGGTGGCAGACCCGGACGATCCTACGAATCATGTCCTGCGCCTCACAGCGACCGGTGCCATGGAAGACCGCTTCAATCATGCCGAAACGACGTTTGCCGGCGGTGCGAGAATCCAGCCAGGCGTTCGCTACCAGATTTCGTACCGAGTGCGTTGGATGGGTGGTTCGAATCAAGTTCATTCGCACCTGTACTTTGACCGGCTTGCAAAGACAACGCGTTTGATTCGTCCGGAAACGCACGGCACGCCCGGCCAAGAGAATTCGAATTACCAAAACAACATCGGCCCCAGTTTTGACCAGCTGTCGCATTCGCCCATTCTGCCCGCGGCGGAACAACCGGTCACCGTTTCCGTTTCGGCGACCGATGTGGACGGAGTCAACCAAGTCACGCTTTTCTATGCCGTTGAAGACGGACCTTTTGTCTCGGTACTGATGCTGCACGACGGACAAAATCGATTTAGCGCGGTCATTCCCGGTCAGGCGGCAGGCGACGTGGTTCAGTTTTACGTGCAAGGCCAAGACGCGTTGGGAGCCACTGCGGTTTTTCCTGCCAGTGGCAACGATTCGCGAGCTCTATATCAAGTGCCGAACCAAACGGCACGGTCCGGCATTCACAACTTTCGCATCTTAATGACGCCCAGCGATTCGCGCCGGTTGCACGACCGTACGAACGTTCTTTCCAACGGCCGTATGGGTGCGACTGTGATCTACAATGAATCAGAAGTTTTCTATGATGTGGGCATTCGTTTACGAGGTTCAAACGCCGGTCGATCCGATTCGGCCTATGTCGGCTTTCATGTGCAGTTTGATCCAATGCACCTATTTCGAGGTGTCCATGATTCCGTGGTGATTGACCGTTCCGGCCGCAGCAGTTCGACTCCTAGAACGCAAGATGAAATTCTCATCAAGCATATCGGCAACGCGGCTGGCGGTATTCCTTTGATGTACGATGACCTAGTGCATGTCATTGCCCCCAGCCGTTCACACACACGTACCGCCCTCCTCCTGATGGCGCGTTACGGCGACGAATTCTTGGATTCGCAGTTCGAAAATGGTTCGGACGGAACCGTATTTAAACTGGACATTGCCTACGTGCCGAATGGAACGACAGACGGAAACCCTGAAAGCCCAAAGGTTGCCTTTCCTTATTCTCATCCGCAACCCACAAAAGACTTGCAGGACCTGGGTGACGACAAAGAGGCGTATCGTATGCATTTACAGATTGAAAACAATCGAGACCGGGATGACTACAGTCGCATCATCGAAGCATCTCGGGTACTGGATGACCGCAGGATGCCTTTGACCGAAATCGCCAAAATCATCGACATCGATCAATGGGCTCGTACGTTCGCTCTGCAATCATTAACAGGAGCGGCGGATGTTTATACTCGAGGAGGCTTGCACCACAACATTCAGTTTTATGTCCGACCGAGTGACAATCGTGTGTTAGCCTTTCCGTGGGATTGGGACTTTGCATTTACGGCTTCTATCAGCCAATCGTTAATCGGCTCGTCCGGCAATGGCGGCCAGTTGATGTCGCGACCAGGCGTCCAGCGTTTGTATCACGGACACTTATTGGACCTGATCAACACGACATTCAATAACGAATATTTAGACCGCTGGATTGACCACTACGGCGATGTCGCTCGGCAAAATCTGGGTGCCATCAAGACGTACGTGAGCCGCCGCAAAGATTTTGTGCTCGATCGTTTACCGGAAAAGATAGACTTCCAAATTTCCACCAACGATGGTGCCCCTTTGCAAACGCAACAGAATTCAGTAACGCTGGAGGGCATTGGCTGGATTGATGTTCGTGACATTCGCATCGGCGAAACCGGACTTGCACTGGACGTTGTGTGGCTGGACGATCAACGTTGGCAAGTCACCGTTCCCGTTGCGTTCGGAACGAATCAGATAGATTTGGTGGCTTTCGACCATCGGCGGAATGCGGTCGGCCGCGATTCGCTCACGGTCACCAGCACCGCGCAGCTTGGAGATATCAACGCAGACGGTTCGCTGAATGCGGACGACATTGACCTATTGGCGTTGGCAATTCGCCTGGAACGCAACGACATCGATTTGGATGGCGATGGAATGCTTTCATTTCGCGACCATCGTTTTCTGGTCGAACAACTGATCGGCACCGATTCAGGCGATGCCAATCTGGATCTGGTGTTCAATTCGCAAGACCTGGTCCTGATCTTCCAAACGGCCGAGTACGAAGATGGCATCCCAGGAAATTCAACTTGGACGGAAGGAGACTGGGACGGAGACGGAGATTTCACCAGTTCCGATTTAGTCTTTGCGTTCCAGTTCGGATTGTATCAAGCGTAATGACGCCGCGACGTGAGGTGCAACGTTAGCGAGTCAGCTGGCCGGCGTAGCGAATCGATTCTCGAATGGCATCTCGCACCGCTTGTTTATCCAGCTTCATGGCAACTTCCAAGTTGATTCGCCATTCCGGTCGACTGCGCCGATCAAATACCGTGGCGCCGCGAGTTAACGAGCCGTTGGTTTCTACATCACCGGCCATGTCTTGCGTTTCAAAGAATTCCGGATGCAGCGCCGCAATCAGCGCTACCACATCGTGCAGATGAATGCCTTCCAATCCGTAGACCTGTCGATAGCTGCGAAACAGAAACGGCAAGACGTTGCGAAGGAAGTTTCCGGCTCGAGTTGACGCGTCGGGGAGTTCGTCCAACATGGACAAGTTGAAGGTTAACTGCTGTGAAACTTCTAGCGGCACTAGTGTTTTGGTAACCAACGATCGAAAGACCGTTTGCGCCGCTTCAGGATCGCAAAACATGTTGTATTCCGCGGTGGCAGTGACATTGCCGACACCGGAAATAGATCCACCCATAATGACCACTCGATCAATCATCGACGCCAAATCGGGATCTCGGCTAAACGCCAAAGCCAAATTGGTCAGCGGACCCAGACACAGGACGGTGACTTGTCCTGGAGCATTACGAACCACATCCGTGATGACTTTTTCTGAAGGATGTTGATGGTGGAGCCTAGAAAGTTGCGAATTAAAATTTCCCAGTCCATCATTGCCATGGATTTGCTTGGCGTTGGCGTGTCCCACGAACAAACCTTCCGGAGCCGTTCCCAAGCGAGGCCAACGCGGTGGATCCAGCGATTCCACAATGGTTTGCACATTTTTGCTGGCTTGCGATGATTCGACATTCCCGGCCGTAGACGTGATGGCCAACACGTCTAGGCGAGGATCAAACAAGGCCATACACAGGGCTACCGCGTCGTCGATTCCGGGATCACAATCGATAATTAATTTCTTCACCATGAATCCAAACTAGTTTTCAGTCTAAGGCCAGCAGGCCAGTTCGCTTCGCGTCCGAGTTGGTTTTGCGTTAAGATGGCCTGATTGTAAGAAGCCTATTCCCATGAAACAAGGCAAATCGGACAACCGTGGCTTGGTTCACCCGACACCCGCTAGCAGCCCGATTCGCACAGGAGATTTTTTTTGATGGACATCGTTTCGCTTTTAGGCCGGATTGCGGCGGGCCAGGACTTAACCATGCCGGAAATGGCAGATGCCGTCGATTCGATCATGCGAGGTGAATGGGACGAATCACAAATTGCATTGCTACTGACTTCGCTGCGAACCAAAGGAGAAACTGTGCCAGAAATTGCCGGTGCCGCCTTGGCCATGCGTCGTCACATGACGCGAATCCCGACTTCACGAACCGGCCTGCTGGACACTTGCGGAACGGGCGGCGATGCGTCGGGGACCTTTAATATCAGCACCGCTGCCGCCATTGTGACGGCTTCGGCCGGTGTCCCGGTAGCCAAACATGGCAATCGTAGCATTACTAGCAAAACAGGATCGGCGGACGTTTTGCAGAGCTTGGGCGTGAACATTGAAGCTTCGCTGGACCAATGTGCCGCTAGCTTGGATGAAATTGGCATCTGCTTCTGTTTCGCTCCGTTAATGCATCAATCCATGAAGCATGTCGGACCGGTTCGTAAGAAATTGGGCGTTCCCACCATCTTTAATATGTTGGGGCCGTTGTGTAACCCCGCCGAAGCGGAATTCCAATTGCTGGGTGTCGGCAAGCCGGAACTTCGCCCCAAATTGGCCGAAGCGTTGGTGTTATTGAAGACCAAACGAGCAATCGTGGTTTGCGGCGAAGACGGACTGGACGAAGTCACGTTGTGTGGCACGACTTGGGCCACCGATACCACCAGCGACGGAACCAGCGAATTCACTTGGACGCCGGCCGATTTTGGACTTCCAGCCGTACCCAATAAAAATGAAATGCAAGTGGAAACGGCCGAAGAAAGTGCTGCCATCATTCGCGGAATTTTGGACGGGAAACGGAATAGTTGCCGAGACATCGTGGTTCTGAATTCGGCAGCGGCGCTGTGGACCGCCGGCGCGGCAACCAGCACAGTCGCCTGTGCCGAACGTGCGGCAGAGGCCCTGGATTCAGGATTGGCAAAAAAAACGCTAGAAGATTTGATCAAAATGAGCCACGCGTAAGCAAAGTATGCCGTCGCCAGAATCTGGCAAAATCGTTAGAATTTTTCGCTCGGTTCGCTCGGCAACACACCAGCCAGCTTTGTCAATTATTTTTCGGCCACAAGAAGTGGAAATCATGTCGGACCAGAAACGTCGAGTTGCAATTACGGGATTTGGGGTCATCAGCCCCTTGGGAAATACGCCGGAAGATCTATGGCAAGCGTTGCAGGACCGACGTTCCGGCGTGACTCCGATCCAGCAGTTTCCAACGGAAACGCTACCGTTTTCTTTTGGCGGAGAATGCCAAGCGTTCTCGGGCGACATCGGTGATTTTGGGGAACTAGGCCCCAGCGTCAAGAAACAAATTCGCAAAGGCTTGAAGGTCATGTGCCGCGAAATCCAAACGGGTGTCGCCGCCACACAGCGATCCATTGTCCATGCCGGTTTTGGCGAAGGCAGTTTGGATCCCCTTCGAACCGGCATTGTCTTTGGTTCGGACTACATTACCACTCTGCCCGACGAATTCACCGAAGGCGTTCGCGCGTGTGCGGATAGCGGTTCATTCGAAATAGATCGCTGGGCAGAAGATGGACTCCCCAAAGTCACTCCGCTATGGCTGCTGAAATATCTGCCCAACATGCCGGCATGCCACGTGGCCATCTATAATGATTTGCGAGGCCCCAATAATTCAATAACGGTCCGTGAAGCGTCGGCCAACTTGGCGATTGCCGAAGCGTATTCCACCATTGTTCGCAACCATGCTGACGTCATCTTGTGCGGCGCCACCGGATCTAGGATCCATCCGCTGCGAACCATTCACACACTGCTGCAAGAACAATTGGCCACGGGAGACATTGAACCCGAATCCGCTTCTAGGCCGTTTGACAAAGACCGACAAGGTATGGTGGTGGGCGAAGGTGCCGCCACGCTGGTCCTGGAAGATTTGGATTCGGCCGTGAAACGAGACGCCACCATTTACGGCGAAGTGGTGGGTTATGGTTCGTCCAGCGTAATGAGCCGCACTGGAATTGCAGATCGAGCGACATCGTTGGCCAATTCTATTCAAATGGCGTTACGCACCGCAAACAAAAGGCCAACGGACATTGGACATTATCACGCCCATGGCATTGGCACCATCCAATGTGATCAAGCGGAAGCGGATGCCGTTCAACGCGTCTTCGGACCGAAAGACCAACAGCCACCAGTCGTTGCCGCCAAAAGCTACACCGGCAACATGGGCGCCGGTTCGGGCATGGTGGAAATCATCTGCAGCTTGTTGGCATGCGGAAATTCGCAGCTATTCGATACGCTCAATTTTGACACGCCCGATCCCGCATGCCCCGTGCGGATCGCCGCTGCCTCCGATGCG
>JAGQOZ010000072.1:0-1711 GCA_020426955.1 Planctomycetales bacterium | reverse complement strand
TCGCAGCTATTCGATACGCTCAATTTTGACACGCCCGATCCCGCATGCCCCGTGCGGATCGCCGCTGCCTCCGATGCGTCAGGCCAGTGCTTTGTGTCGGCAAGTGTCACGCCACAGGGACAGTCCAGCGCTGTCCTGATTGAAATGGCGTCATAAAGCCAATTCTGATTTGACACTTTATTCGACGACTGGCGACTTAACGAATAATTCTGGAATATAACACCAAGTCGGCACAAGACGTGCGGCATTTTCAAGTCGAACGCTTGTCTACTCCCATTCAAGGAACGAATCATGACGCAAAATTCCGCAAATCTATTGGCGCAGGCAAAACAGAATCTGCGAGGTCAATTGCGAGGTCACGCGGATCGCATTCGACTGACATGGATGAACGGCAGCTTGGTTTTAGCGGGTCGTCTTCCAACCTTCTATCAAAAGCAGCTTGCGCAAGAAGCAGTTCGGCACATCCAAGGAGTCCGGAATGTGGAAAACCAGATTGCTGTAGACTAAGAATCGCGGGAATAACAACTGACGTAGTGCAGGCTGCCAGCCTGCAACAACAGGCTGGCAGCCTGTCCTACGAATTCGTCACTTGTTGTTCACGCAATTCTAAAGTCGGCAAGCTACCTTCTGGCGCGCGTTTCACTTTGAACGAATCAATGCATTCGCTTGCAGAAAATCGTTACGCCTCTGCCCCCTATTTAATCGTTTGAATCGGCAAGGTCACTTGCAAACTAGGTAAACGTTGCGGGTATTGCCGACGCAACCGAAAATCTGCATTTGGTTGTTTGATTGGGCGTTCACACCTTGCATTCACAATTGTTTCGCCAGTGCCGATGATCTCCAACGAGGCTCGCCAAAGACGGTGGCCGCAATCATCGTTACGTGCGGTTCGATGAGAACTGCAATTTCGGGGGAAGGATTCCTACAATGTTCAAGAATGCTAGGCGGGCGAGGTTCTGCGGCTCAGGACTTGTCGCGTTTTTTGTATTAGGCTCAGGAACACTCGCGTTCGCACAACTTCCGAGTTCGTCGACGGACGTTTCACAAAGTGTCGTGCAGTTGAGCACGGACCACGCAACGGCAGCAACGGAAGTTGGCTATCGCCAAGAAATCTGTTCTTCGTGCAACGCACCCGTGGTCTCCGCGAATTGTTCTTGTCAGGCTTGCCAGCCCGCCAAGAAGGCACCTGCGAAGAAGCCGAACCCCTGTGCTACTTCTCACAAGAACATCTTCTATCTAAACGACTTTAGCTATCTCAAAGACCCGTGCTATTCGGGCTGCTGCTTGGGCGACGGCCTGAAGTTGATGCCGGTTGGACCTTGCGGCGAATACGGTACGCTGGATGTAGGCGGACAACTTCGCTTTCGATACCACCACGAAAAAGGCATGGGCCAGAATCCCGGACTGACTCGCTTTCAGCAGAATTCGAACGACTTCTTACTCAGCCGGATGCGACTCTATTCGGACTGGAAAGTTAACGACTGCGTTCGATTCTATGCTGAAGGAATTTACGCCGGAGTCACAGGACCCAACGACTATATTCCTCGTGCAATCGATGAAAACTACGGCGACTTCAACAATCTGTTTGTTGATCTAAAGATGACCGACAGTACCACCGTTCGCTTGGGACGACAAGAACTACAATACGGTGGACAACGCTTGGTTTCTCCGCTGGATTGGGCCAACACGCGTCGCACGTTCGAAGGTATCA
>JAGQOZ010000728.1 GCA_020426955.1 Planctomycetales bacterium | reverse complement strand
TCAAGTCCATCCCCCGTCATATCCGTCACCGACATCGCCCCAACTTGCTGAATTCCTGCAAAATCTTGGCCGGCTGGAATAAACTCTTTGCCATCGTTTAGAAAAACTGCTAATTGACCGACCGGGCCCACCGATGCAATGACATCTATATCACCATCGGCGTCTATATCGCTTGAAATGCTGTTGACAATAGGGTCGTCAGTGATCGATTTTGATTCCCCGTACTCGCCGTTCGTGTTCTCGAACCACCGTAGCCCTTCAAAGTCCCACGACAAAATGTCAGACAGAGAATCGCCATTGAGGTCGGCAAAAATTCCGTTCGCGAAAAGCGAATCACCCACAGAAATAGTGCCTGCGACGCTCCCCAATTCATTGCCTGGGTAAATTCCAAAACCGGAATCAAAATCCGACACCAGAAAGTCGATTTGTCCATCGCTATTGAAATCCGCTGTATCCGCACCGAAGGCAGAAACTCCGCCTGCATTGACTTCGATGTTGACAAACGAAGTTAGATTCAATCGAAGCTCCAATCGCTCGAATTGAATTCGATTCATCGCTCGCACCCCACTCCACAAAAAAAAAGCCCACCAACTTTCTGAAATTGGCGAGCTCTCTAATCTTGTCAAATTACAACAGTCGGATCATGGCTACTTTCGAGACTTGAAGTACCGAAACGAAGCAACACTGAGCCCAACGGCAAACAGGAATCCATTAATCCAAGTCGCAGGTTCCGGAACCGCCGAAATAGTCACGGTTCCATTATTGAATGAATAAGGAATTCCGACAGTAGAGGGTGAAGAAAAAGCGTTTGATGCTTGAGTCAATGTATTGCCCATGAACTGATCAACAAACTGAATCTCAAAGTCACCAAATTCGCCCGCCGGGACCGAAAAATCAATCACCATCAGATTTCCGTCGAC
The DNA here is from genome assembly GCA_020426955.1 of Planctomycetales bacterium. GTDB lineage: Bacteria > Planctomycetota > Planctomycetia > Pirellulales > Pirellulaceae > JAGQOZ01. Next base: position 1,894 of record JAGQOZ010000728.1, on the reverse strand, counting down.
GAGATTCGTAGTCGAGCCAATTGCGCTCGTGTAGTTCAAATCATAAATTGGTGCAGCCCCACCGGCATCGTTCACCATATCTCCGGGAAGGACGTCAGCACTTGATGGGTCCGCAAATCCAGTGATCGTAATTGACGAAAACTCCGGTCCAACGTCAACAAGGTTGAAATACAAATCCCATCCACTGAATTGCTCTGGCGGGTCCATTGGAGTCGGATCTGTGTAGTCCCAAGAAACCAGCACCTGCCCTGTGGTCGGATTCACGCCATCTCCAATAACCGTCACATCGCTGACCGAAAAAACGAGACTAGCGTACGAAGCCGGAGTGAGGAACATGACCAATGCAATTACGAATGATCTGCGAAACATTTACTTTGCACCCGAAATCATAGGATTAGTGTTTTTCATGGAACTTTGATAATACCAGAACAACGGAACATTAACTACCTAAAACAGCTATTTTTCTTGCATGCCTCAGGTTTACTTGCCCGCAAAATCCAGCAACTCCTCAATATGGTTTACTTATTGTCAAAGCGTTTGAACGTTTCCTGTCGCAGAACCTTATGATCTGACTTCAGCTCCTCCGAGTCCGTGCCGACAATCGCTGCCGCAATCAAAGCAAATCCACCCGGCCCCATTGGTTCCCCACCAGGCAAAAATGTGGTTGTTCGACTTAGAACGCGTGTAGAATCATTCGAAACAATTGAACCAGAGCCATCGACATCGGCGAACTTGTTATATGGACCGAAGAATGTAAAGCTGGTTGTACTTGCTAGTGTTAATGTTCGATCCGATGACTGAACAACTCCGTTTTGCGAAACGTCGCCAGGCATGACGTTGAATCGATAATCGAAGTCACCCACCAACGTGTTCTCACCAGAATTTTCGCTTACACCATTATCCCAGGTACCGTTCAATGGATTGCCCGCCACGTCGGTGACCTTGGCATCGTCAATCCAGATTCGCAATTTGTCACCCGAGAACGGTGACGTAAACGTATCGCTGATCGGAGTGTTCAACTTGATCGTCAATACATAGTCAACATCGTCGTATTCGACGCTCAGCAATCCATAGTCACCTACGGTTACGCTGAACAACTTTGCTACCTCATCCGCATCATCGATCGTTTGACCTAGGGAATTAACGATGTGTTCGCTGAAAGAAATGTAAATCCGGTTAATGCCGAACCACGGCAATGTCTTTAGCTGATCCGGCCCAGTCGGAATTTCGTACCCCAAGTTATCGGCTGGGTCAACATACTGTATGAATGCCGGTTTCCACAACGTCGTCGATCCTACCTTCACCGATGTAATCTGCGGACCTGTTTCGTCAAGTACATCAATCGTGAATTGCTGCGTTGCCGTCGAGCCGTCGGTGCTGGTTGCAGTAACTTCAATTGTGTGGCTTGACGCCGAGTTGGCATCCAACGGTCCGACAACGGTGACGATTCCCGTTACGGGGTCGATAGCGAATAGGTCGTTATCAGCCAAGCCGGTTTCCAGCGAATAGGTAATCGAATCTGATGCGTCGGTATCGTACGACTCGGCGGTAATTCCAACTGGTGTTCCTGCAACCGCACTATCACCGATCTCGTTGTCATTGGAATCCGAATCAATCGGTGCCGTTGCCCCGGATTCGTTTATGTCAGTCACATTGATGGTCATTGTGGCCGTTGCGGTTGCATTGGCTTCGTCAGTCACCTCGATTTCTAAAGTGAACGAAGTTGTGGTTTCCGCATCCAAAACTGATGCGTTTGTCACGGCAATTTCTCCAGTGATGGGATTCACGCTAAAGAAGCCTTGTCCCGTTCCTCCCACCAGTTCGAATGTCAACGAATCGCCAGGATCTGCGTCGGACGCAACAATATCGCCAACGATTGTTCCGTTGGGACTGT
>JAGQOZ010000727.1 GCA_020426955.1 Planctomycetales bacterium | reverse complement strand
ACTCGTTTTCCTTGCATCACTTGACGTAGTGGAGTGTATTTGATTTTGGCCGCTTGCTGACGACTATCACTGCCTTCGATAAATGTCCGACCGGTGTAGCGATTCCGAATCAAACCTTCTCGGCAAGGCACGCCTAACTTGAACGCCATCGCATCCGCCGCTGCTTTGCTGGTATCGGGAACAGGCACGACGATGGTGTCTTCGTCAATCGGCACGATGCCGGATTCCCGTTCCAACCGAGCCAACTCTTCGCCCAGCGCGGTTCGAGACAGATAGACGCTGCGTTCGTCCAACGTACTGGCGACGTTCGCAAAATAGATCCATTCAAAGAAACAATGAGCTCGACTCGTCTGCGGCACAAATTGTTCGATTTGCAGCTCCGTACTGTCCGCGTGAATCACAATCGCGTGACCAGGTGCCAGTGAATGAATTTGGTCTCGAGCAAATCCCAGGTTGGTCAGTGCCACACTTTCACTGGCAGCGGCAAATAGCGAACCATCAAACGCGTAACACATAGGTTTGATCCCCAGAGGATCTCGAGCCACCACCATGGAGCCACACGCGTCGATGAAGGCCATGCTGTATGCGCCGTCAAAACGCGCGGCCACCGTTCTCAGGACATTCAGCAAGTCAGGACGCTGTTCACGACTCAGTTCTCGGCTGAGTTCGTGCATGATGATTTCCGTATCGGTTTCTCGAGCCAAATGGTAATCATTACCTTTCAGCAGTTCGTCTCGCAGTTGTTCATAATTGGCCAGCTGTCCGTTAAAGGCGAAACTGAACCACTTGTGCTTTTGCAGGTGATGTCGTTCGAACGGCTGAGCGTAACTGCGGTCGTCGCGTCCACAGGTGGCGTAACGAACATGCCCAATGGCGGCCGAACCAGCATATTCGTTCATCAACGCTTCTCGCTTGCCCTTGTGCGACAATCGAAAAACTTCGCTGACCGTGCCAATGTCTTTGTGCGTATCCAGCAGCTGATTTCGCCCGGGATGGTAACTGGTCAAGCCCGCCGCCAACTGGCCTCGGTTTTGGATGTCCAGCAACATACGAGGCATCAATCGCGACGCATGTTCAATCCCCTGCGGTGGACAGATTGGCGAAACCGGCGCGTGGGCCAAATGATAAACGGCGGCAACGCCACATTCATGGAATAGTTCGCTCATATCAGAAAGCCAGCCTCTTCGCACCGTAAGCGGAATGATGACAATCGCCCAACACGTTCCCGAATGGTTCGCTTCAATGGATCGCAATTTTTTCTTGGCGAAAGACCTCGGATCGCCGCCGAAAACCACCCCAAACGGGGACGCATTCGACACGTTTTCGCCCTGCCGAAGTGAACTCGACGCATTGTAAGACACACGTCGCCCACTCACAACCAAGTGCCTTGCTGCTTTCCGGTCAATTTGCGTCCGACTTGATCAGTTTTAGCGAACAGGTATTTCACAACGAGTTCTGTTCGAACCCAAGAGAAATGATTCGAATAAGCCAATTCACCCGGGGACTCCCCAAGGCAACCGAGCTTTTGCTACGATTGGGCAACTTTGCCTTGAATATCTTCCGTTCGGCTTTTTTGCCAAAGCATCCGCCATGGACCTCGTACGTCAGGAAATCATTTCAAACGCCAAACTGGTTGTCATCAAAGTTGGCACTCGAGTCCTCACTACGCCCGAGGGGTTGCTGAACTTAGAGCAAGTGGCCAGTCTTTCGGAACAAATGAATTGGCTGATTCAACAAGGTCGCCAAGTGGTGCTGGTCAGCAGCGGCGCGGTGGGTGCCGGGATGAGCCATCTGGGGATTACCAAGCGTCCTGCCGATCTGGCCAAACTGCAAGCGGTCGCCGCCATCGGGCAAACCAAACTGATGGAAGCGTACGATCGGTTTCTAAGTCGGCAACATCAACGTTCCGTAGGTCAAGTGTTGCTGACGGCGGAAGACTTGACTGATCGCAGCCGCTATCTAAATGTTCGCAACACGTTGTTTTCACTATTGGAAATGGGCGCTGTGCCCATCATCAATGAAAACGACACCGTTGCGGTGGATGAACTGCAAACCACATTCGGCGATAACGATCGACTGGCCGCGTTGGTGACGAACCTGTTGCGAGCATCCTTGCTGATTATCTTGTCCGATGTGGATGGTCTGTACGATGGACATCCCAACAACGCCGGTTCGAATCGAATCGCCACCGTAACGGAAATCAATGCCAAGATCTTGTCGTTTGCCGCTGGCCATCAAATTGGACTCAGCAAAGGCGGTATGTCCAGCAAACTGAAGGCGGCACAAACCGTCACTTCTGCCGGCGAAAACGTGATCCTGGCCAGCGGCCGCACGGCCGACGTCATCAAGAAGATCTTTCAACAAGAACCGCTCGGCACCACGTTCTTAGCGCAAGGCAAGTCAGTTTCGCCGTTCAAACGCTGGCTCGGTTTTTCCGCGCAGGTCAAAGGCAAACTAATCTTAGACACGGGCGCGTCGACTGCCGTGGCGACGAAGGGAAGAAGCCTATTAGCGATTGGTGTCACACAGATCACGGGCGAATTCGCCAAAGGTGATGTGGTGGCGGTGTGTGATGCTGCGGGCCACGAGATTGCTCGAGGCCTAACCAACTACACTTCGTCCGATCTTGCCAAAATCATTGGACACCGATCTGCGGACATTGCCGAAATCCTGGGCCATCTGCCCTACGAAGAAGTGATTCACCGAGACAACATGTTTGTCATTAGTAACGGTGCTTAAGCGACGGGCTTCGTCCCAAAGGGCCAGCCAGTTGTGTAGCCCAGGACAACGTCCGGGGAATGGATCACATAAGCT
>JAGQOZ010000726.1 GCA_020426955.1 Planctomycetales bacterium | reverse complement strand
TGACGAGCTTTCAGCTCGCGAAGCTGCACTAACAATTCGGCAATTTCATCGTGCACGGATTGGCTGTTGGAAACGACCAACGACAAGTTGGTTGGGAAAGCTTGAATCGCGCCTTTGCCGCCGACCTGTTCCCATGAATCAGGTTCGACCGTGTCCTTGATCAGCTTGATCAACGGTTCAAAGTCGGCTGCTGCTTTCGGCGTTTCGTCGGTTGACGCTTCGTCCGATTCCGACTTCTTGGGAACAAGCAAATCTGACACGTCATAGGTCATCACGACGACAGCATCTGGCATTGGAGTTGGTTTGTAGTCAGCCGAAAACCGAAGTTCAAAATGCTCGCGCATGATCTTGGTCGCAGCTTCGTTGGCTTGCGTTGCTTCCGCCTTCCGCAGTATTTCCAGCGCCGCGGCCGAATGGCGTTGCTGAGCCGCGATGTAGTACAGGTCCATCAGCGAATGGCCGTCAAGTCCTTGGCTTGTGGCTTGATGATTTAGCTTGGCTGGTGTTTTCGCATCGGATTCGACATTCTCCACATGAATTCGATCGCCAGGAAATATTTGATAGTTGGTCTCCGTCGACGCGCCTCGGGAAATCGCCTGCCAATCCACCAGCAGAATTGAGTCTTCGCCCTTTGGATTGGGCCGAGAAATCCAGATTTTCTTGCGGCTGATTTGTTGCAAGCCGCCAATTTGAGCAATGGCATCCAATACCGTTTCATTACCCGTGATGGTGATTCTGAGTACTTCGTCCTGACCCGATTTGGAGTTCACAATGTAGTAGAATTTGCTGTCCCAGCGAACGACATTGAGCACGACATTCACTCGTTTTCCTTGGGCCAGAGTCAGATATTCTTGGATTGCACTTTTCGCTTCGTTGATCGTCATGCCGGTGACATACACGTTTCCGCGCGAACCAAGACTGATTGTGCCATCCGGACCGACAAGACATTCCGTAGTAACACTTAGGTCGCCGCCCGATATATCAACCATCAAGACGTCGGGAGACTCGATTCGGTACTCGGGTAGCGACACTTTCGCCCCTTCATGCGGTGGACGCGTTTCATTAGCGTTCGTCCTTACATTGGTTCGCTCTGTAGTTCGAGCAGTTCGAATGTTCGCTTGGCCAGTTTTGGCGTCAGCAACTTGGCCCATGATCTGCAGCGGTTGGCGAAGCAGCATGATGGCTGTGACCAGCACAAAGGTGATGGCCAGCAGACTGCCTTGTTTGTCAGTGCGCCGAGGCGAACGGTAAGGATCCAGAATCTGTTGAATGCGGCGTAGAGTAGACATCCTGTCGTCTCCTAAGGTAAGAATAAGGGAAGTGGTCGAACGGTCGGCGGTTTGCCGAGTAGCACGGTAGCGAGCTGCAAATTCCAGGGTGCGAGCGTACAACGTACGGTCTCGGACGTGTCGCAGGGCCGCCGTATCGCACGCGGCTTCTCGTTCTATCCGCAGCTGACGGCTGAGCCACCAAACCACGGGATGAAAGAAGAACACCGATTCGGTAATACGTTGAGCGGCACTGATCCAGAGATCGAATCTTTGCAAGTGAGCTAATTCATGAGCCAAAACGGCTTCCATCATGTCGCACGGAATTTCGTTTAGCCACGCGGCTGGAATCACAATCATTTGTCGATAGAATCCAGCGGCCATCGCATCGACGACTTGGTCAGAGAAGCGAACTTCGGGAAGTCTGCTCCATGCCCATGAACCGGATAGCAGCTGAAGTTGCCGAGTCCACGTGTCGCTGTACTGCGAATTTTTTCGAAGTTGCTGCAAATACCGAACTCCAATCAGCATACGCAGGGCAAAGTAGCATTGGCCAACGCACCAAGCGATGAATGCAATGCGAGCCACCCGATCTGACCAACGGTCTGGTGTCGAAGCTACCGCAGCGGCGTTCGTTGGAACTTGCATGATCGGTGGATGATTCGTGACCACTGCAGGATCGGTATCGCGGATCGATTCGATCGACAGTTCGGACGCTGACAACAGCGTGTCACTGCGCAAGAACCATGTGATGACTAACGGGGACACCAAAGTGACAAACAAACCAGTCACGCACATCGCGTATCGAAGAGTACTGCGGTGTTGAGGCAACCAACGCAGCAAGATAAACAGGACGGTTCCTAGCAGCAACAATAGCCAGCTGGAAGCGAGCAAGACTTCGGACCACATGGGAATGACGGATGATTCGAACCATAGCCGCTGCAAATTCATTGTTGGTCCTCCGGCTGGGTCTCATGCTGTTCCAGCAGGCGTCGGATTTCGGCCAGTTCGTTTGCGTCCGGCGCTGCTTGATCCAATAGATGAGCGACCAGCGTGGCGGACGAACCATCGAACGCTCGATGCAAAAGATCTTGGATCATTTTGCCCAACGTTCCGGCCTGATCGGCCTTGGCGGCATAAAGAAATGCGCGGCCTTGGGGTTTCCGAGTCAACATTTTTTTGTCGAACATCACGTTCAACAAGCTCATGACGGTGGTGTAACCTCGTTTGCGATTTTTCGGCAACCGATCCAAGACGTCTCGCACCGTGCTCGGCCCATGCTGCCACAAAATCTGCAGCACCTCCAGCTCCGCCGGCGTCGGATGTTCGTGCTTGGGGCGAACCATGGAATCTTCCTCCTGAAGCAAACCGATTTTAGATTGGCAGGCTGATAACGCCCTCGCTCACGCGTTTTGTCGTTGCGCGTTTTCGTAGCCCGAAACGTAAGTGAGGGAAAATGGGATGTTTCTCTGGTCCCTCGAAACTATGAAGGAAACCTCCGTCAATCGTAAACTGAAACGTGTATATCCCGTTTCCACAATTTCCGGAG
>JAGQOZ010000725.1 GCA_020426955.1 Planctomycetales bacterium | reverse complement strand
TCCGCTGTTGGGTCGAGCGTTCGCGTTGTACGACGTGGTGTCGCATGATGATTCGACGGCAGCAGACTGCGTGGAATTTGTCTACTTGGTGGGCGGCAAGATGACTTCCGCCATGTCCAGAATGCAGCCGGGACAGCAATTGGATATTTGGGGACCGCTGGGTAACGGATTTCCGGAACTGAATGTTCAGCAGTTGATTTTAGTGGCCGGCGGCATCGGTCAAACTCCGTTCTTGGCGACTGGAAAATCGTATTTGGGCAAGCAAGCCTACGGTTCATCTGCCAGCGAAACAAGCCGAGCGAACCGAGTTACGCTTTGTTATGGAGCGAGAACCGCCGACTACTTGGCCGGCGTCGACGATTTTCGCTGGGCGGGGATGGATGTTCGAATCAGCACGGATGACGGCAGCCATGGACATCACGGCTTGGTCACGGAAACGCTGCGGCATGTCCTGTCGGAGTCGTCGGCTGATTCGCGAGCCATCTTTTGTTGCGGTCCAGAACCGATGATGCACGCCGTGGCGAACGTTGCCGAAGCGGAAAACGTCCGCTGCTTTGTTTCGCTGGAAGCCCCCATGGCCTGCGGCATCGGCATTTGCTTTACTTGCGTCACTAAAGTCAAAATGCCCGACGGCACCTGGGACTTCAAACGCACCTGCGTAGAAGGCCCCATCTTTGACGCCGAAAAATTGGAATGGGACTGAGTTGCCGGGAGACTCGTAACGCCGTCAAACCTATTCTGTCATCTGCAGCCAATTCACCATGCGTTGCGTCACCAATTCCGATGCGTCTTGTTGTACGAAGTGGCCGGCGTTGGGAACAGTGATTAAAGTGAATTCGTTCTCCAGAAAGTTCCAGGTGTCGTTCAAACCGCCGGGTAGCAGAGCGGTGTCTTTGAGTCCGTGGATCATCAGCACTGGGCATTTTACTTTGGGAAATTCGGACGCAGCTTGATAAGGCGGACGAGGATAATTCGCTTTGTAATAGTTCAACATCGCTTCGAACGAGGACTGCCGAAACGCTTCGATATACTTGGTTCGCGCATCTTTATCGGTCACCCAAAATGCTAAACCTTCGGCCGACAATTTTTCCGCCGCGTCCGGTTCTTGAAAACGACGCGCATAGGCCGAAGCCGCTTGTTGATCTGGGTTGCTGGCTAATTCTCGAGTGAGCGGGGCAGGGTGGGGCAAGTTCAGGATGATCAGGCGTTGGGTCAATTCCGGATGCTGCATGGCAAACGACCACGCGATCATGCCTCCCCAATCATGCCCCACAATCACCGCGCGCGGCTTTTCAAAATGAGTCACTACCGCCTTCACGTCCGCCACCAATTTTGGAACCGTGTAATTCTCGACACCATCAGGTTTGTCACTCTGGTTGTAGCCTCGCAAGTCCACCGCCACCACTTGAAACCGCTGAGCCAATTCAGGGATCTGCTTTCGCCAGGTGTACCAAAAATCCGGAAAACCATGCAGCAACACCAACAGCGGTCCTTCACCTTGCGTGACATAATGCAGTTTCACGCCGTCCGATTCGACAAACCCATGCTTCACATCTAACGAAACTTCGGTCGTGTTCTCGTTCTGCGCGAACGAATTTGAACTTATGAATAACGTCGCGAACAAGATCGCCAAATTTCGAAGAAAGCGGTTCATTTTGTTGTCTCGCCGGGTTAGCGTGCCGTGCCAGGGAAGTTGGACAGCCTACTGCATTGTCATCTCCACGAAAAGCACCGACGCCACTTCGACAGTGCGAATGTGACGCCGGTGTGCGGCAAGCAGCTTCGATTCGAGTTAGAAAACGTTCAGCGAATTAGCCGAGTCTTCGTCGCGTTAGGACTAGGCCGAGTAACGCGATCGCCGCCAATACATTCGAATTCGTTTCCGGAACGGCGGCGGTTCGCACTGACGCTCCCATACTTCGTTCAAAACCGCCATCCTGAAACGCCAAGATCATGTCACTGGTGTCAAACAAGCCATCCGCGTTCCAATCTCCTTCGCTCCACAATGCCGTTTCACCCGATTCATACTTTCCCGCTTGGAATACGCGCACTAGGTCGGTCGAGTCAAACTCGCCACTCAAATCGCTATCGCCAAACCAAGTTCCCTGAATATCCTTGACCCACGCCGTTAGGTCCTGTTGATCAACCGCACTATCGCCAGTGAGATCCAAATTCTGGTCGGACGCGCCAAACGCGATGGCTTCGGCCAAGCGATTGATGTCCTGAACGTCAAACATTCCGTCGTGATTAAAGTCACCCAGCAGAGACAGTCCGTAGTCCAACACCAAATTGTCGATGTCTCGCAACGCCAATCCGGCCATTGCGTGCGTGGTGAATGCCGGGCGAAAAGCGCCATCCAATGACATACCCGGAATAAATACGGGGTCCAGCAGCGGCATCGGCTGCCCGTCAGGTCCGGCCAATGCGATGTTGACCAACCCGCCATCGTCGACTCGTTGGACATCAATCAACGCTTGGTTCCAATCAGACAGATTTCCAAAGGCAGGATCTTGTGGCAGGAACTGAGACCGAGCTACCGGTTGACCGTCCCATGCCAACGTCACGATAGCACCTTGCTGGTCCTGGTTTCCAAACGGCTGTAATCCCAGGCCGAGTCCGCCCAACGCTGTGGGCTGTTCAGCCGAAAAATCCGGACCTAACAGCGTTTCGTCAATGCCCTGTTCGCCATAAACGTCTGTGGGTAGCAGCAAGTAAGCTAAGCCATCTTCCGGCCGTTGACCGGGAATGGTTTCGTCTTGCAGACGAAAGTCAAACGAACTATGGACATGTTCGCCCATGCGATCTGATGCGGCATCGAAGG
>JAGQOZ010000724.1 GCA_020426955.1 Planctomycetales bacterium | reverse complement strand
GATTCCCACACCGGAGTTCGACTGTCTTTCGCAGGATTCCAGTCACTTGGGTACTCACTCCACTTGAGAAGTCGCACTTTGCCGCCTCCGCTTTTGACAACGCCTGCTTCGGCCAGCGAGCCTACGGCTGTTGCTTTCGCGCGAGCTAAGACATCTGCCTGTCCAAACACGCCTTCTTTCCAACCATATTCATCAAACCAGTGGAGACAAAACTGAGTGTCTTTGTCGAAGTCATCCTCAGCCAAGAATCGATTGATAAGTTGTAGGGCAGTACGAACTGTCATAGGTGATCCATCAGCTTCAAGCACAGCAGAGTATTTTGAGAACACCGCCATGCCAGGGCCGATTATCGCCTGTGACAAGTCAACCGGAGCCACAGGTGATTGTTCACCGGCAACCCCCCGCGTCATTTCGTCGAGAGCTTCGGGCAAGACTTTGTTAAGTTCCCGAATGAACGCTCGACGAGAGGTAGATGGTGCGTCAACTTCTCGCTGGTTGCACACAAGAACAACACTCGAAGCTAGTGAATTTGCATTGATTGCACGAAGACCATGCGGCTGTTCGGTGCGTATCGGCCAAGTACCACTAATTGACAAACCAGACCGAAGCACGGCACTGAGAAACGTCTCCCAACCGGTATTTGAGGTCGTCCCTTCATTTGACTTTGTCTCTGACTGTTTAAATGCGTAGTAAATGGTGATTGGGAAAGACTTGTATGCGCGTTTCGCGAGCCGTCGCATGACGTCTGTCATCCCATCAAGAAAAAACTCCTCAGCAGCGGACGCCGATGAATGACGGTATGGGCTTGCAATAAGCTCTTCGTCCTTCGGAACCAAAATGGTTTGGAAGAGAGCGGGAAGAGTGGATCGAAGCGTTCGACGAAGCCACACGTAAAAAAAATCTGACAAGTCCGCATACCCGACATTGTCGTAGTAGGGTGGGTCGGTCGAGATCACGAAGGGCGGTTCACTTGCCAACGAAGTTGCGCTGATTTGGCAAGCCTGTCCTGGCACGGGTGCATTGCCCAACGAATTCTCAATGGTTTTTGCAACCCACTTTGCTGTCGCTGCAATGCTTCCAGTGCCATTTAGCAATGGGTTGATTTCAACAAAGTCCCAAGTCATTGCAATGCCTTGCCGTGAAAAGGCAGCCATTGTTGACTCACGATCCACATACCATCCCGTTTGAGTACAGTTACGTGTCGAAGCCTTGCTGCAAGCAAAGGCCAAGTAGACACTCACAGCATCGGCATAGGCTCTTGCACCACTTCCGCCATTCGATAGATTCTCGGAGTCGGCCAGAACTCCCGCTGATATTGCATCGGCTTCGATCTTTTGGCGGAGATCGTGTACAATGTCGCTGAAGGTCGTTAGTGCCAGTAGCTGGCGCGGAGTAAACAGCTTGTCGAAGCGGTCAAATCCGTAGAGCAGGCACCAGATTGCGCGTTTATCTTTCGCAATCGGTACGTCGATTCCTGATGCAACTTCTCCAACAGGTATATCTTGCCCTTTGGCTCTGTGGTATTCGTCGGGTGACAAATAGACACGGCCACGATCCCCTTCGGCGACAATCGCAAGCAAAGTGGCCCCCATTTCGCCATTCATACCCGCTTTCTTGACGTGTGCTTCTGGAATGGGGCTGCCGGAAATCACGCATTTGAATTTGCAGCCCCGCGAGAGCTTCGTTCCCGTTTTGGCCGACGCAGGTGGCGGACCAAACAACACTTTGAATCGGTATCGATCACCGTCCACAATCGGTTGAACATAAGCCTCACGTCCTTTCTTGTTGCATAGAATGAACGTGCTAGCGAGTGGCACATCGACGTGCGAAAATGCGGGGTTGGGACTCTTCACGGTCCTAGCCCAAAGCCAAGCAATCACCGTTAAGGTCTTCCCCTGATAGGGTTTCAAGTCCGGCCGTTCAGCAACCATCTTCGCGGTGATTTCGACTGGTGGGTACGAATCTCCAATGCGACGTTCCGCTTCATCCCGCAGCCACTCTCCGTAGTAGCTAACATCTGCGGCTAACCCTGCGGCTCCATTCCACTCGCGCGCAACGAGTGAACGGTCGCTCTGAGCATCGGGATTCACAGGTGATTGCGCCGTGAATTTCGGCGGAATCTCGATCATTGCTTTATTGATTAAGACTGCCACGGGGTTCAAGTCAGTTGCATATGCTTGCAGCCCTAATCTTTGTGCCTCAAGCGGGATCGATCCTCCACCAGCAAACGGATCGTGTAAGCTCGGCAGTTTATCGGGATCGAACAGGCTCGCAGCTTGTGGGTGGTCGCTGTTCAACTGGCAAACTTCTCGCCAACTACGGCGAATTTCGGCACGGGCCTTCTCCAGCACGGATTCGTTGTTCGTGTTTTCCCATAGAACGAGTTCTTCCATGATATCGAAGAGCCGTTTTCGTTCCTTGGCGGCTTCCTTCTTGTTCTTGCCGTACTTGAAACCACCGCCCTGTTGGTAGCCGGGATCATTGACCATTTGGGCAAAGATGACGGCTCTGGCTGCTGCCAACGGACGTCTAGCCCACCATAGATGCAGTGTGCTTGGGTGACCGTGCCGGATCGATTTTTCTTTCGCTGAGGCTCTATTGATTACATCCAGCGGCAACGCCACTTCGATCAGCTTCCGTGGTGATTTGATTGGATATTCCTCGGTCATCGAATGCGCTCCCCACGCTCAAGCAGTGCCGTCAGAGTAAAGTTGATCGACGACGTTCCCCACGGCGGCTCCACATCAAACGGGTTCCGCAAGTAATGCACACAGTCGATAGATTCGTCTTCGTTGATTTGCACAATCGCCAGAATGAACTTGTCCGA
>JAGQOZ010000723.1 GCA_020426955.1 Planctomycetales bacterium | reverse complement strand
GACTGGTGTTGGATTGAACCGCGAATTCAATCGAATCCAAGTGTTGGCTGATCCAGTTCCCGGCAAAGTCTTGTCCTTGCACTTCCACCACATAGTTACCGTTGGTCAGACCCGACAATGTCAGCGTGTCCGTCCGAACCGTGTTGACGCCATCAAAGCCGTTGCCGATGTCACGCACATCCGACCAAGCTCCACCGTTAACTCGGTACTGATAGGCAAAAATTCCTGGACCGCCGACAGTAAATTGCACGGTGTCCGCCGCCGTGGGTGACTGCACTGAACTGGTAATCCACGCACCGGGTGGAACGTCGGCACCGGCGTCCTGGCCCAAGTACGCGTTGAAAGCGGCCGAACCAGCATGCAGCGAAATATCTCCTGCCGCGATTCCCGAAACGCGAGCATCACCGATACGGTTTTGCGAACCAAGATTCAGCACCGTTCCCGGTCGACTGGCCACGCTGGAATTCGCCACATTCGCATCCAAGACATTGCCCACCAACCGGAGCGAACTGACCGTTTCGTCGGGAAGATCCGCGTTGCCAAAGACGCGAGGAACATCGTAGAAAATATTTCCAGCGGCGTAGGCACCTCGGCCCGGTCTCGCTCCTGGTTCGTCCACATACAAGTTGATGGCAGAACCGACATTGGGATTGTTAAAGCGATCATTGAAATCCGGATGGACGGTGACCACGGTATTATTTTCAAAGATCGTGGCCGCGCTATTTTTCAAATTGATGGCGTGATCCACGTCATAAAACACGTTTCGAGCCACCACGATCGTTGTGTCGGTTCCAGCGTCTCCCGTGGAAATGGCATTCGCGTAACCTCGATCGCTGGTTTCGTCATCCTTGAAAACGTTCTGGAAGAAGTTTTCCGCAACGTACACGTCGCCGCCCAGATCTAGCAGTTCGTCACCAGCGCCCCTGAACCAATTGCCGATGATCTGCAGTAAGGGACCTTGTCCTTTCTGATAACTGTCAGCATCAATGACATCATTGTGTCCCTTGTTGCTACCAAAAACGTTGTTGCGAATAATCAACTGCCCGGTATCTCGAGGCGGTCGTCCGATCAGTTTGACGTGTTCGGAAATGTTATCCAGTCCCAGCGCCGCAGGGCTTTCATTTTCGGCAAACATATCGGGAAAGACCGAGTTTTCCAGAATCATGGACGCATTACTTCCATAGATCATACGAATATGCGTGCCAGCGACGGTAACATTCGAAATTACGGCATTGCTGTTTATTACACCAATGCTTCCTTCCGAATCTTGAGCATGTTCGACATCGACGTAGCGAATCGAATTCGCCGCGCGACTGTCAACTAAGTGAATACCGTCCCATTTGGGCGGCGCAGCGGGCAGACCAGGTCGGCCGCCCGGTTCGTCCGCAACCAGTGCCTGCCCTGGCGCAGCCGTAAAGCGAATGCGTGCGTCCGCCGTTCCGTTTGCCTCGAGCATTCCTTCGATTCGCAGTTCCGTATCCGGAGCGAAATACACGGACGTCCCTGGTTCAATGACCAACGTGCCGTCGGCCGGAACGACTACATCCGAAGTCACCAAATAGGGACTATTCGCCGTTGTCCAAGTGGTTTGGCCAGAAGGCAATGTGCCCGACACCGTGGTTGGCGTACCGCCCTTGTACCAAACGTCCAAATGCGTTTCGTCCAGAACTTCGCCCGTGCCGTCGGGGCCGCTCATCGAACGCACCGTCACGCGATTCACACCGGGCACCAAATCTGTCACATTCCGAGGCTGATAACGGCCTCGTACAAACAACTGCATACTGATGTCATCACTGTCGACAGCCGCCTGATGAATTTCCACGGCAATCACATTCTTTCCGTCATTCAGCAACGCGGGATCCAGGTCAATAAACGTGTAAGACCGTTCGCTTCCGCCGGTCAGGTTATCGGAGGCCAAGGTCTGGTAATCGGCGTTGTCTGGAAGACTGAGCCGAGCGATTTCTTGGCCATTCAAGTAGACAGCGGCACCATCGTCGCGAATGATGCCCATGTCCATGGTCAGATATTGACTGGCGTCAGGGATGTTGAATTCGTGGCGAAAATACGTGGTAACGTGTTTGTTATTCGGGTCGTCACCAAAACCGACAACGGTGCGTTCGTCATTGTCGCCGTAGCCTAATTGAGACTGTCCTTCGCCCCATGAATTGTCCGGTACAAAATCTAGTTCTCGCCAAGCCGTGCCTTGGTTCGAACCATTATCTAAGTACCGCCACGTACTGGAAGTGGAAACGATGGTGGTGACATAGTTGCCGTACTGCCAAGATCGATCGGTGGAAAGCGTGGCAATTCGGCCATTCACGGTTACGGATTGCGCGTCATAGTTGGCCGTGCCAACCAGCGCCAAGGAGGCGGAATCGGTCTCCCAATAGTCGCGTCCCGATTCCAAGAACGGACTGACCGTCACTTCGTTCGGAATCAGTGACAATACGTAGTCACCTCGCGCTTGCAAGAACTGCAGCATACGCTGAATGTCGTTTTCGCTGGAAACGCCACGCAAGCTTTCTCGCAGAGCCATTTCGGCACGAGGCGAATGCAGCACGTTTTGGATCATGTCACGCAGCTGTTCAAAATAGCGAGGCAAGATATCTGGGTGATAGATCATGCGCCGAAGTGCCGGAATATTCGTGGCAGCAAAAATGGTTCGCTGCACTTGTCCTAGCGATAAAATGGTGTCCATATCGTGCGTCACCATTTTGAAACGAGGATCCTCGACACCCGAATACATGGCGTAGTCGTCGCCCAAGCGATCGCCGTTGACCAAGCCACCTTCCGTATTGGACAGCAGCGCGTGGAACCCAAAGTACCT
>JAGQOZ010000722.1 GCA_020426955.1 Planctomycetales bacterium | reverse complement strand
CCTTGCTGGGTGCTGGGGCAGCGATAATTTCCGTCATTCGTATTGAAAATACTTTCGTGCGCTACTCGACCACGCACGTCATAATGGTCTCGTCCTGTGCCGTAATAGACGTTGTATTCGGCCGTCGTTTGAGCGTGATGCAGCAGTCGATCTAACAGCGAAATCCGCACGTCATTTTCGGACCAAATGGCATGTCCCAATTGATGTCCGACCGCCAACGAGCGAAGTGATCGAATGGTATCACAAAACAAGGAATGCCGCCCATTAAACGAATAAATGTAACCACTGCCATTGGATGTGACTGACCAACGGTTGGCTTGCACTGCGGCGCTGGCTTGCAACGCAATGGTACACGCCGGTAGCAACGCATCATCCATTCTGTGTTCCAGCATCAGACGTCGCAGATTTCCGTACGTGCTGACATTATTGAACCCATGATCGTGCACGCCAAAGTGCGTCACATGAGACGCCATTTTTTGCATGGTGTTCTTTAAGCCCAAATCCAGAAACTGGGAATCACCAGTAGCGTCATACTGAAGAAGCGCCGCTCCGAATTGAAATCCTTGAGTCCATTCGGTCCAGCCTTGAGGCTGATACTTGCCTTGCACGGTAAACACGGGCGTTGCCTGTGCGAGTTCGGGCGTCGAGGCAATGGACAAGATCTTTTGTCCGGAGCGTTGCCATAGCGTGGCAAGCCGAGGTGCGAGGTCGTGGACGGTCAGTTGATTGTCAATGGCAAGCATCTGATTCCTGTTTCAAAAAATGGCCGCGAATTTCGTACAGCCGTATCCTACTCGGTTCGCCAATTATGAACAGTGCGGCGACACCCAGCCAACGGACTAACGCAACGGTGGTTTTCCCAGTTGTTGCCGGTGTTGGTTCAATTGCTGCAGTGCTTTGGGAGCTAGTTTCAAGAGCTTCACGAATTGGGAAACGGAACAGCCGAGTTGTTCTGCGGTTTTTTGCGCATCCCAATCCAGCTGGGCTAGCCAATCCAACGCTTCTGCCAAAATCGACGGGAAATCAGCGTGTTCCGGACTGACGCGAATTCGCGAACCAGATTGCCGACTTTTCCAAAGGGTCGAAGGCGCGTTGGTGGCTGATCGAGACGTACGAATCTGAATGGCCAGTTCGATTCGCAAACGAAACAGCGCCACGTCTAGATTCTCTTTTTGGCTGCGACGTTCGTTCGCTTCGGCCGAAATCTGCGAGGGACAATGCAACAAGATGACGGCAGTTTCCACTTTATTGCGGTGCTGCCCGCCTGGTCCGGATCGACGCTGAAAGCGGACTTCCGTTTGGCTTTTGAGCTGTTTTTCGTCTAAATCCGCCGGATGCGTCATAATTGGCCGTGTTCTAAATTCTTGTCATCATGCGAATTGGTATACAGGTCCGGCAAAATTGTTACGCTATAGGATGTCGAATTTTTCGATTGCGAAAGGTAAAGGATTCGAAATGAATTGCCTGGTTCGTTCCAGTCTACTGCTATTGATCTTGGTTGTCGGTTCGTCCGTCGCCGCGCAGGAACCTCCTCGGTTTCTGGTGAACTATACCAGTTCGCCTCCGGTGATTGACGGCATGGTGTCGTCGTCCAGTGAATGGGCCAACGCGTCCGAATTCGCCGATACGTGGTCCGTGCTTGGCAGCAGTGACGAATTGGATGATTCGAATAGTCGTTTCACGGCATTGTGGAGCGACGATGGGTTGTATTTCTTGTATCAAACGAATTATGGCGGTTGGCTGGATCAAGGACGAGACCAGTTTGTCAGTAGCTACGAAAGTTTGAATCTATACCTGGATCCCAACACCGACCACGAATCCAATTTTGGCAGCGAACCAAACGACACAGGTGTCGACGGCTATCGGCTGTCATTGAATATGCCTGAAGGATCAAGCGTCATTTCTCTTCAGGCACGAACCATGGCTGTGGCCACGGATGCACACGTGAATGCGCTGTTTGGCAACCAAGGTGGGCCGTGGTCTGATTTTGCGAATATGGAAGCGGCACAGACCAATTTGGTAGACGATTCGGAAGGCCTTATCGAACTGTTCTTGCCCTGGGACAATTTTGATGCAACTTCGCCCGACTTCTTTATTCCAGCCATTGATGATACAGGCCTATATCATCCGGATGCTCCCGGTGTCGGTGACGAATGGTTTTTCAATGTCGCCAGAATCCAAGCCGGAACGTCCGTCACGGCCTGGGCTCCTAATCCGTCATCGACGTTTGCGGCTGCCCGACCGCACGGTATTCTTGAATTCGTAGACGGACTTTCGCCGGTTTTGGATTGTGACGTCAACCGAGATTCAATCTGCAACGCCAGCGACATCGACCTACTTTCGGCGGCGGTACGAAACGAAAACCCGTCGCCGGAATTCGATCTGAATTCGGATGGCTTGGTGAACGATGATGATCGAATCTATTGGATTCAAGACCTGATGAACACTTGGGTTGGCGACGCCAATCTGGACGGCGAATTCAGTTCGTCTGACTTAGTGGAAGTCTTTGTGGCCGGCCAATACGAAGACGGCGTCGGCGAAAATTCCGGCTGGGCGCAGGGAGATTGGAGCGGCGACGCGGAATTTGACACCAATGACTTTGTCGTGGCCTTTCAAGATGGCGGCTTCGAATTGGGGCCTCGTGCCGTTGCCGCACATACCGTCCCCGAACCTCGGCTCAGTTTCTTCCTGTGGACCACCTTGATGTTGCGAGCAGGCTGGCGACGACCGCCGCGCCGATGAACCACTGACGTCGCAGCACGGCATAGAGGCATTGCGGCGAGAAAAAAACGCTGCGCTTCATTTGGCCTGGCCCGTTCATATCATCGCAC
>JAGQOZ010000721.1 GCA_020426955.1 Planctomycetales bacterium | reverse complement strand
GAAGCCCAGTTGCACCGGCTGATCTCGATCATAGTAGTCCGCTCGTTCAAACAACCAAGTCGGAGCCGGATCGGATCTATTTTCCTTGAAGCCGAAGATCTTTTCAGGCGAATCACCTACCTTCAATTCTGCTCGTTCACCCGTATGAAACGCGCTGAGCAACCGGTAGTAATCTCGCGCGGGTATCGCGTCATACTTATGATCGTGGCACCGGCAACACCCCAGCGTCAGACCTAGCATGCCAGTCCCCACAGTGGACAGGACGTCGTCCAATTCGTTGTAGCGATTTCGAAGTCGTTCGTCTTCCATCAACCGATCGGGCAATGCCGCGAACGGGCCGGCCACAATGAAGCCAGTGGCCGCGAACGCCTGCGGATTGTTCGGTTCGATTTCATCTCCGGCCAATTGCCAGCGAATAAACTGATCCATCGGCATGTCGTCATTGAACGCTCGGATGACAAAATCGCGATAATGATACGCCGCCGGTCGGTCTCGATCACTTTCTTGCCCGTCACTGTCGGCATAGCGAGCTACATCCAACCAATGCCGTCCCCAGCGTTCGCCGTAATGCGAACTCGCCAGTAACGAATCCACCAATGCTTCTACAGCGCTGTCCCAATCACGATTCGCGGCCTCGACAAATTCGTCTACTTGCGCCGGCGAAGGCGGTAAACCGATCAAGTCAAAGTACAAGCGCCGAATCAACCGACGTGCATCGACGCGTTTCGCCGGTGAAAGACCAGCAGCTTCCAACTTGGCCAGCACGAACCGATCAATCGGCGAACGAACCCAATCGTCACGTTCCACGTCAGGCGGAGTCACTTCGTGCAAAGGCTGAAACGCCCAATGCGTCTTGGCTTCTTCCATTCTGGGATCCACCATGTCAGTTCCATCCGGCCAAGGCATACCTTGATCAATCCAAGTTCGCAGCAGCCCGACTTCTTCATCCGTAAGCGGATCGCCTTCACCTGCGGGCGGCATGCGAGCGACATCGTCTAGCCCCGCCACCATATGGATCATTCGACTATGCTGACTGTCGCCTTTGATCAAGATGGGGCCATGTTCGCCCCCTTCGATCACTCGCTGCCGAATCCCCAGATTCAGCCCACCTTCTTCGTTACCAGAAACGTGACAGTCAAAGCAACGGCTTTTCAGTAGCGGTTGAACATCATGAACAAAATCAACCGGACGTGTCAGCGGCGCCGGCAGCAGCGAATTGTAATCCATTCCTCCAGGAACACCTGCGGCAAAGTTCTGTTGCACTTCCGTCACTGACAAACTTCGGTCATAGACGGCCACCAAGAAAAGGTGGCCTCGCCAAGGTCGATCCCCGGAAACTTCATTTGCCACGGCCATGCGAAAACGCTGGTCCCAATTTTCGAGCGAACCAGGTTGATGCTTAGATGCATTTTCCTGACCGTTGATGTAAAGCGCCGAATGGCCTTGTGCGTCGTGAACAAACACAACATGAGTTCGTTCCGTGCTGACCGCATTCGATTGACTGGCCAGTGACGGCATGCCGTTCTGGTCAGTCGACGTGGTTCGCAGTCGTACATCAAATCGATCGCCGTCTTGGCCAAGCGTCAGGTTTCTTGCGGACGGGCCGTCGGAGATGGTGAAGATCCGAGCCGGTCCTTTTTGCTGCAGATCGGCCGGTTGCAGCCACACTTCCACGCTGAATGCGTTTGAATTTTTGATGGCAGCCATTAGTTCCTGCGGAGGCGAATCGGTCACGATGCTTGCCGATGCATGTACAGCTAATCCGCCGTCATGGTGTTGAATCGCTTGCGGCGAATGAATTCGCAATGCCGCCGACGCATTTGATTCGTTGGCAATCGTTTCATTAGCTGGTTCGACAAACGAATAGAACGCAACCAATCCATTGTCAATGCGTGGCGGTGTCGTTTCAGCGGTCACAATCGAACTGATCGATACGGCGCACAAACCCCCAACGCACCAGCGAACGTCGCGAATCTTGCAAAGCGACCAACGAATAAAATGAACCATCAAGTAGCTCCGACGAATTAAACCAGTCGCTCGCATCAAACGGGATACAAACAAACACGACTATCGACCCGTACGTCTCATTTTAGCAGACGGCTGGGTGACGGGCGACAACCAAAGGCGGAGCGGAATCGGTGCCGCTGTGACTATGCCATGCGAGCAAAATCGCTCGCCACGAATGTGCCGTCGGCAGATTGCAGCATCGCAAGCTTTTCGAGCGATGTATTGGAGTTATAATTATGAGATAGTTACCGTTCGACGACTTACCTTCAAATCAATGACGGAAATGTGACGCACACTGACTTACTGGACTACATCGCCAAGAATTCGCCCGTCAAGATCACCACTAATGACGGCCAAGAGTTTATCATTGCCAACCGTGATTCCATTGTTGCGGATGCGGGCTGTGCTTACATTTTGCCCAAGGGTGAAGCCAAGATAGTGCTGGTCAGCATGATTGCCATCACATCTGCGCAATCAATGGCCAATGGAACCGAATTAGCATCGCGTTAGAGCGGAAAATAGCAACAGTTCATCTATTTCACGACCAAAATAGACAGCGCCCGATGTTCCTGCCAAGTTCCTTTGTCTTCTGTTTGCACATAACCGCCACCGCATTCGAACTTCGTTTTCTAAGTGTTCGACAGGAAGGGCGACCAGCTGTATTTCATCACGAACACTCAACACAGGCACACCAACGATACTTCCCAGACGCCGCAATTCGGCCAGCCGCACCAAGTACAAACACACTCCGCCAAGCCACGCAACAAAACCCATCGCAACAACAATCTTCAAAGGAGTATCAAAACGTGATTTCCAATATTGATT
>JAGQOZ010000720.1 GCA_020426955.1 Planctomycetales bacterium | reverse complement strand
ATCCATCACAATGAAGTTGCGGCCATCGTCCGCCACGCCAAAGTCCAAGACGGCAATGATGGACGGATGACGGAGACTAGCTAGTGAACGAGCTTCATTAAGGAACAATTCGTGCGAACCGCTGTGGCCTTGGCGAGGAATCTTGATGGCCACTTGTCGCTGCAACTGCGGATCGTAGGCCAAATAAACTTCGCCAAAACCACCCTGACCCAATGACGAAAGAATTTCGTAGCGGCCCAGTCGCGTCAGCAAAGTGATCTGATCCACGGGCACGTCCGCTCCACCGGGCTGAATAGCCGCCGCAAAGGATTCCAGCTTTTCTAGCTCGGCTTCTTTCAATTCGGGCAACGTGGAATTTGGTTCATGATGGTGCAAGAACTTGGCAAAGTCTTCGTCCTGGCCGCAGATCGCTTGAAAAGTTCGTTCGCACGTGGCGCAGGCGTCAATATGCTGCATCAAGCGTTGTTCAATGGCAGCATCCAAATTGCCTTCAAACAAACGGCGCAGCAAGCGAACTTCGGGACAGACCTTGATCCGAGCTGGCGCGAAGTGCGATTCATCGGCCAGACGAGTGACATCGGCGGAAAGTGACAGATCCGATGCGTCTTGGGAATCGACCGAATTGTCCTGACGGCGGTCCATGATCTATCCTGCTTGTCTGTTCCTATTCCGCATCTTCCAGCCCTTCAATGACGTCGTGAAATTCCTGTTTCAACCGACGCGTGATCCGAGACTTCGCCAAGTAGACGGAATTGACACTGACGCCCAATTCGTCGGCCACGTCATTGGGCCGATTTCCCTGCACGACCACGCGGTAAAAAACCGTCCAGTCTCGTTCTGAAAACTCGGTTCGAATCAACGCCACCGCTCGACCATACAAAAACGATATTTCGTCCGACGACGTGAGGTCTCGATTCTCCAAATGAGGATCGGCCAAAGTTCGCAACATGAAATGGGCTTCGCTGCCACCTTCGCCCGTCGGCAATTTGGTCTTGGCACGGCGATGATCGGTGACCTTGTTCTTGGTGATCAAACGAATCCAATTCCGAAACGAACCTCGCGATTTCTCTTTTTCAAATTCTTTCAGCTTCCGGGCCACGGCCAAAAAAACTTCTTGTCCTACGTTTTCGGCATCGGTCGGCTGTAATCCCGATCGGCGACACCAATAGTAAACCAGCGGCGCGTAGAGTTTTACCAGTCGATCCCACGCGGCCTGTTCATCATTGCCGGCGCGAACCAACAAACTGGTGTTGGCCGTGATCGATGCGTCGTTGAATGGGGCTGATTTGGACAAACCGATGTCTCGCTTCCAAGATGAAATCGCTTGTTGGTAGTCCCGTCGTTCGGCGGACAGCGCCTCGAGAGCAATTCCGCCTGAAGGCGGGACTACGAACCGTTCATGGCGCTGTCCAGGTATGCACAAGCATCCCATTCGACTGCGCACGGTAAAACTCCATTATGCAAAGAATACCGACCAATAATCAAACTAACTGGCTTTCCACCAGCTGGCTAGCTAACGGATACTTGCTGGAACCGGGAAGTCCCAAAAAGCCCGGCAAACAACCGACCTTTCCAGGTAGGTAATGCGTACAGGCTGCAACTCGCCGCAACCGGACATCCGAAACGTCAGCGATTCGTTACGTCGGCGTTTGGCAAAAATACTTTTGACGGCACACCCCCACCAACGGTACATTGATCAATGATTCGCTCGAAAGGGAAGTCGGCTCCGGCGAAAATGCACTGACAAGCACGGAACGAAATTACTAAACTGAATCCCAAGCCCAAGGGTGATATGTGTTTCGATTGACATTGATGATCTTATCTGCCGGAATCATATCATCCGCGTTGGCGCAGGTTCCCGAAGGTGTTGTCATTCAACAGGAAGGCCGGCCGCGTGGACGTCCCAATCCTGCAGAGGCTTCATCGCCCAAGGTAAACGAAAGTGGCGCGAACCAGGGACCGCCCAATGGCAAGGAAGGGCCTCCTGGCGGCGAAGGTGCTAGTGAATCGCCTGCCGACGAAACGGTTCGGCGTCCCAACAAGTCGGCCGCCGAATTCGACTTGGATCAGCTCAAGACGATTCGCCCCGATGGCGAAGGTCGCATTCAACTAAATCTGCGTGCTGTTCCATGGCCGCCTTTGATTGAATGGCTGGGACATATTTCGGCCATGTCGGTGGATTGGCGAGAATTACCGGCGGACAGTATCAATCTGCAGACGCAACAAGAATACACGGTTGCTGATGTCCGAGATTTAGTGAATCGCCATCTATTGGCTCGCGGATTCACGATGCTGGAAGATGGCGAATTGCTGACGGTCGAGAAAATCCAGGGAATCAATTCGGCCATGGTGCCTCGCTTGCTGCCAGACGATTTAGAATCGCACCGGGATTTCGAATTTGCCAAAACGTCGTTCGAATTGACGTCGCTGGTGGCCGAACAGGCCGCCAAAGAATTCCAACCGCTGGTCAGTCGCAACGGAACGATCACGGCGTTCAATTCGACCAATCGATTGGAGGTGATGGATACCGTCAAGAACTTGCGTCAGATTTATCGTCTATTGCAGCAAGAACAGGATCCTCAGCATCGAGACTACGTTCGTGAATTCGAACTGGAACACATTTCGGCCGCCATGGCCAAGAGCAAATTGGAATCGCTACTGAGCATGGAGAAGCCGACGTCACCCGCAAACGCTCGTATGAGTCGTCAGCAGCGGCAGCAGCAAGAGATGATGATGCAAATGCAGATGCAGCAAATGCAACAAAACGGCGGCCAGCCACCACCATCCAATGGCCCCAAGCCGATGGAAGTCAGCTTTGTGACCAGCGATCGCA
>JAGQOZ010000719.1 GCA_020426955.1 Planctomycetales bacterium | reverse complement strand
ATCCATGCGCGACCGTCCTTTCCAAAAAATGCGAGACCCCCAAAACATCCATGCCCACCAGATTACCAAGAAACTTCAGAATCTACTATTGACATTTTTTAACCAACTACACTCCTCGCAATCCCTGACATGCACCCGACCGGCAATGCAACCGCGTTTGTCTTCTTGTTCAGCCAGAACATCCTAACTAATATACGGGTGTCCCTGTTGGGCCCTGTTGGGCCCCCCATGATTTCTCCATGAATTCCCCGTCCTCGCAATCCCTGACATGCACCCGGTTGACTGCAACGCTGTCACGATATACGTTGACGAAACACACACACATTTACTATCATGCTTAATCATTGTGGGGACTGTTGTATGAAACGCGTCTTGTTGTCTTGTTGTCTTGTTGTAGACGCACAACATCTTGAAGTCGATCGTGACAGAATTCAGATAGACGGTGTATCCTTCTACACTAGCGCGTTTGCCCAAGCGAGTTTCGATATATCTGACGATCGCGACCCAGAGTTTGATTTAGGGAACCTCTTTCATGGTAACAGTATTCAAACTTTAGGTTGGCTTCCCGTGATTGGGGCAGAAACTGAACTGGTTTCGGCGACATCAGGTGGCTACAAAGTTAGCGCAGTCGGGAAGAATGCCGGGGTAGCAGGTCTAACTGTATCGAGCGCAACACCGTACAAGATACACCGACATGAATCGATGATTCGACCGATGCACGAATCGTCTATCACTCGTCCGGTGCCAGGAAACAACACGTCGCCAATTAATGGGCGAACTGGCGGTGGAGGAGCGGTATCTACGAACTGCGTGTGCGAAATGAGGACTACTAGCATCAACCTTGACATGGAGGTTGTCATGTGCATCGAATTCGATTCGTGGGAGGTCGAGAACGCCGGCACGTTCAACACGCTCCGAGTAGGTGCAGAAGCAGACGTGGCGTTTGTCGTCGCTGAGTATGAAAGCGAACGTGACCGGTGGAACGTAAGTGGGTTGCTTCCTCGCGGTCTTCATTTCGATGTGCCATTTCTCGATTCGTTTGATGTGGTCCAGCAAACTTGCGTAGGGCTTCAGTCGCTTCAATACTACGGTGTTGGCTGGTTTCAAGGCAGGAGTTCTACAGAAATTCCATTGTCGACATTTGCCCGCTATACAGGTAGTACGTTCACTGTCGACAACGTTACGACGCCAATTGTTGACGACTGTCTTAAGGGCGTTTTTCGCGCACGTCTAACCGCATATGGATACGAAGTTCCCTACACAAGCTTTGCTAGATAGACACGCTTACGTCTGCAGTTTGGCAATTTCATCCAAGATTTCGGCACGCGAGGTTAATCTTGATCATGGGAAAGTGGAATCGAGGCATTGTCAGGGCGGTGTCGTCGTGGATTCTTCAAGCGGCGATTTGCCTGTCTTTTTGGGTAGTCCCGGTTTATTCGCAGCCAACTGACAAACCGGCTAGAATCCGCGGACATGATGAAATCACCGTGATTCGGTCTGTTCGCGATGAACTGAACGTTACGGATGTGCAATGGCAACGCATTGAAGAAATCCTTCGCGTTATGCGTTTTGATGCCGCAATGATTGCCAAGACGACAAGCCTGGCCGGTACAGAACAAGATGAACGCATTCGTCAAGTCGATCAGCGAGCCAAGAAGCAAATACTGGACGTATTGACAATCGATCAGCGCAAGACGCTAAAACAGCATGCACTTCAACATCGGTATCGAACCGGAGGAGTTGCGTGGATCGTGGCAAGTAGTGACATCGACAAGCGATTGGAAGAGCTTGCGTTTACGGACGAACAGTGGAAGGAGATTGACCAAGCATATTTGGAGACCGCGGCGATCAGTAAAGCCGAATTCCACCGGATTGATTCGTTGCGAAAATCGGCTCTTCAAGACTTGCAAAGACGCCTTCAGCAACAACTGATCAACGGACTAACTCCTCATCAGGTAGAACTCTTGTCTGCGGCCATTGGGAGACCCCTTGGCGAATTGGCGTTTGTTCGTCCAAAGAAAGATGTGTTTCTTTCTTCGCGAGGCACGAAATGGGCGGATTTCTTACAGGCTCATTCGCTATTCCATTTTGTCGAAGAGCGTTTTTCGCTTACGCGACTCGCAGACTTGACTGAAGAGATTCCTACAGGCCAAGTCGCCAGCGTGCTGTCAGAATGGAAACAGCAGCAGGACCATTCGCCGGACGCCGCAAAAGCATTCGAATCTAGACTCGTCGAACTCTTGTCGCCCGACGACCTTCACTTGCTTCGCCAAGCGACACTGTTGGACCGTTATCAGAAATTCGGTTTCTGGTCGCTCGTACACAGTCAGGATCTGCGACAAGACCTAGGGAAGCTCGCACTTTCAAATCAACAGAAAGATCGCATTGACAATACTTTAAAGGAAATCTCAACGGAGTATGATCGAGAATCAGCGGCGATTCATCAACAGTGGAACGACGACAGACAGTTCGTTCTTGACCAGGCAAGGAAAACGATTACCGACGTCTTTTCTAAAGAGCAACTGGCACTGGTGGAAGAAGTATTGGGATGTTCACCGGACACGCTGAGTTACGACATTTCGCTGAACCGTTTCAATATCAACCTGATCGACAAGATTCTTGATCGGCGACGATCCTTGGAACGGTAAGGCTTCCTTGGGCACATGAGCTGGCAACCGATTTTCTATGTTTCAGCCGCAGATTCATTTTCAAGCCACCCAACTAACGTCACCGACGAACCCCGCCCGTCAATACTGCCGGGTGCATGTCAGGTATTGCGCTCAGGCGGCGGATGCTAGCTGGCAGTGAGCGCGGCGGTGTGTCGATTGCCCTGG
>JAGQOZ010000071.1 GCA_020426955.1 Planctomycetales bacterium | reverse complement strand
TCGGGACTACTTCGGTCCGGGATAAAACAGTCGGCAAGCATATCGTGCCGATTGTCGCGGATGAATCTCGTACGTTTGGTATGGAAGGCATGTTCCGAGAAGTGGGTATCTACGCTCACGCTGGGCAGTTGTACGAACCGATCGATTCCGATCAGCTGATGTACTATAAAGAAGCTGAAGACGGTCAAATTCTGGAAGAAGGAATCACCGAAGCGGGATCAATGGCGTCTTTCAACGCGGCAGGCACCGCGTATAGTCAGCACGGCGTCAACATGATTCCGTTCTTCATCTATTATTCTATGTTTGGTTTCCAACGCATCGGCGACCTGATTTGGGCCGCTATGGACATGCGAGCCAAGGGGTTCTTGATTGGCGGCACCGCAGGACGGACGACGCTTAACGGAGAAGGGCTGCAGCATCAAGATGGTCACAGCATCTTGAATGCGATCGCTTTTCCTTGTGTCCGAGCGTACGATCCGGCGTTTGCCTATGAAATTGCCGTCATCATTTTGCATGGCATGAAACGTCTGTATCAGGAAGGTGATACGGCCATCTATTACGTTACTGTTGAAAACGAAAACTACGAACATCCGCCCATGCCTGAAGGTGTGGAAGAAGGAATTGTCAACGGTATTTACAAGTATTCCACCAAAGAAGTTGCCGGGGATCTGCAAGTTCAATTGTTTGGTAGCGGAGCGATACTTCGTTCGACTCTGGCTGCCCAGGAGATACTGGCCGAAAAGTATGGCGTTTCCAGTAATGTGTACAGCGTGACCAGCTACAACCAACTTCGACGCGATGCGTTCGAATGTGAACGCTGGAACATGCTGCACCCCACGGCTCCACCGAAAAAGTCGTTCTATCAATCGGTAATCGAAGGACAGCAGGGGCCGTTTATCGCAGCGTCCGATTATGTGCGTGCGATTCCTGAACAGCTAAGTCAGTGGACTCCGGGTGGCCTGTTTGCCTTGGGGACGGACGGTATGGGACGCAGTGAAACTCGCGAAAACCTGCGGCGTCATTTTGAGGTGGACGCGGAGTGCATTACTGTCGCCGCGCTTTACCAACTCGCCAAACAGGGAAAGTTGCCTATGGATACAGTGGCACAAGCGATAAATGACCTGGGAGTTGATCCGGACAAGGCGAACCCGTTGTACGCGTAACCTGTGGCTTGAGCCGTCGGTCGTTATTTACGTCACGAACCTACACGCTTTCACGATCAAGAAGTAGAAGAAACGCATATGGCAATCGAAGTAAAGCTTCCAAAACTGGGTGAAGGAATTGAATCCGGCGACGTATTGGACGTATTCGTGTCCGAAGGTGACGTCATCAAAAAGGACCAGGCCATCCTGGAAATCGAAACCGATAAGGCCTCGGTAGAAGTGCCCAGTTCTCATGCCGGGAAGGTGACCAAAGTACTGGTTGCTTCGGGACAAACCATCGCTGTCGGTTCGGCAATCATTACGCTGGAACCCGCCGACTCGCCCGAAAAAGCTGCGGCTCCAAACCCCAAGCCTCCTGTCGCCGAATCAAAACCTACCGCGCCCAAAGCGGAATCAGCCCCTACGCCGACACCCGAACCTGTGCAGCCAACCAAAGCGGCTGCGCCAGCACCCAAACCTGCACCGCCGGCGTCCGCACCGGCACCATCTGTTGCCGCAGTGACCAGTACCAGCGGCGCAATTGCTCCCGCAGGACCTGCCATTCGGCGGTTGGCACGAGAAGTTGGCGTTGATCTGAACGGAGTTACAGGGACTGGACCGAGCGGTCGGATTACTCGAGAAGACGTGTTGGCGGTGGTTCGCCAGGGACAGCAGCCCGCACCGGTCGCAAATTCCTCGCCAGCAGCGACGGTCGAATCATCCGAACCGCAATCTGCAGCAAGTTTGGATTCGGGAGCAGCCTCGGACGCCTGGGGACCAATTAGCATTGAACCGATGACCAAGATCAGGAAGACTATTTCTTCCAAAATGCACGAATCATGGTCCGCGGTGCCTCGTGTGACCAATTTTGACGACGCCGATATCAGCGAGTTGGAAGAGATTCGGCAAGCCAGTAAGAAGGACTATGCTTCGCGAGGCGTTAAGCTGACCAGCATGCCGTTTCTGATTAAGGCCGTCGCATTGTCTCTTCGGTCAAACCCCACGATCAACGCATCGATTGATGAAGCGAACCAGCAGATTGTCTATAAGCAATACGTTAACGTTGGCATTGCAGTCGACACTGAGCGAGGTCTGGTGGTTCCTGCATTGCGAAACGCTGACCGCATGTCCATTTTCGAGATCGCTCGGAGCTTGGCGGCGATGGCGGACAACGTGCGATCCAACAATTTCAAGATTGACGACCTTCGCGGCGGAACATTTACCATTTCCAACTTGGGCGCGATTGGCGGTACCTATTCGACGCCCATTATCAATGTTCCCGAGGTTGCCATTTTGCTGGTTGGTCGTTCGCGAAAAATGCCAGTCGTTGTGGACGATGAAATTCAGATTCGCATGATGATGCCGCTGAGTCTTTCCTATGATCATCGTTTGGTGGACGGCGCCACGGCAGCTCGATTCTTGAACGACGTCAAAGGCTACTTGGAAGCGCCCAGCAGGCTATTGATCGCACCTGTCTAAGTAGGGACGATTGATCGGATGTGTGTCGATAGCGTCTGGCAATCTACGAAATCTGAGTCCATTAAGCTGGTGTAACCAACCGGGTTTCATTGCGGGCGTTTCAAGCTAGAACGCGAATTGCGTTTCTTGGTAGCGAGAAACGTAAGCGAGGGAAAATCGAATGTTTCTTCGGTCTCTCGCTAGCGAGTTTTGAAGTTGCGCACTCGCGTTTTCCGGCGGAAATTCCCAGCCCGAAGCGTCAGCGGGAGACTTCAGCAACGCTCAATTTCCCCCTCACTTATGTTTCGGGCTAGGAAAAAGCGCAGCTTCAAATCTACCGCGTCGGGCTAGGTAGGTAGGAAAAACGGCCAAGAATATGCGAATGCGCTACTTCAAAACTGACGCTTCGCACCAGGAAGTAACTCCGAAAGAACCAGCTCCGATGCTGACGCACCGGGCTAGTGATGGACGGTAAAACCTGCCTTCAACAACGTGACGTTAGTCTCGACGACGCGGAGTTCGTCGCGAATCACCTCGACCACGGCCTCGAGACTGCCGAGACCGATTCGCTCGTTGAGCGATATTCGAGTCTACAATGTCAGACACGGCATCCAGCCACGTCGGGACATTGATTCTGGCTCGCTGACGATTAGCCTTCCCAACCTCGGCGTCATCCCAGTCGTCTTCCGCATCAACTTCTGCGGCCCGACTTGGCGTTGCGTCTACGTCGTCCGAAGCAGGTGCTTGGCGTCGTGAACGAGGACGGCGTTCTTGTTGATCATCCCGGTCATCACGTCCTCGACGACCACGACGCCGGCGGCGCGACTTCGGCTCGGATTCTCGTTCTTCATCCCTTGCCTGACCTTCGTGTCGCAGGTTATCCGATTCGAAATCAGCATCATCCAATTCGTCGTCTCGCTGATGTCGCTCGCGCCGAGGAGATTCTGACTCTTGGTCACCGTCAACTGTGCGAGCAGATTCTGCGGTGCGGCCTCGTCGACGTGATCGGCGGCGCCGACGTCGACCTCGGCGAGCTGTTTCTTCGTCCTCTTCGTCACCTACTTCGTCCAACGAGTCCGCAAACTCGGCGGCATGTTCGGGCACATCTGCAAGGACATCGTCCAGTTCTTCGCTAGAAACAGCTGATTCTTCGCTGGGTGACTCTTCCGAACGGCGACGGCGACGCCCAGACCTACGTCGGCGGCGTTTTCGTTTTGCGCCGCTTGGTTCATCATCTTCTTCCTCAGCTGAAAATCGTCGCTTGGGCTCTTCGTCGTAAACGTCCGTTTCATCCTGGTCATCCAGAAAGTCAACATCACCTCCGACATCGTCCACTTGGCGAACATGACGTTCTTCCGGTGGTTTGGCATCATCCACGGAGAATAGATCATTCAGTACATCAGGCTGTTTTTCCGCAGGCTTCCCGGAGTGAAAGATGCTGGTAATCTCGTCTACCGAACCAGAACTGAATGACACCGATTCTCTTGCAGCTTTGTGCGAAGGTGCCTCCACCGCGGGTGCGGTAGGTTCCGCCGGTTGCTGGTCCTGAGCGGCGGGCTTTGAAGGCTCAACAGCAACTTCCGAATGCGAATCGTCCGCCTTTAGTCCCAAGGACTTGGCCACCGACGCCCAGTTACTATTGCCCTTGGTCTTCTTGGGCTTAGGAGTGGCGGATGCCTTGGCTTCAGGGGGACGAACAGGTGCTTCGGCCTTGGAGTCCGGTTCTGAATTTTCCGTTTCCGCTTCGGCAGGCTTCGTTTCCGCTTCGGCAGCCTTAGGAGGAGCGGATTTTCCTTCCGCACCCAACAAATTTGCTAGAAACTGCCAATGACTTTTCCTGTCTTGATCGCTCATAAATTAATCGTCGTTTCTGCGAGATGGCCACCGAGCCCGAGAATGTTTGCAAATTAGGAAGCCCCAAATTATAGCGTTTTTGACAAACAGCGGGAATACGTCTCGTTTTGTGGACACTCGCCTGGCTAGAGGCAAAATGCCGGCCAGGCAAGCGTTTAGGAAGAATAGGCACAACAGGAAATGGCCAGTCTTGCGTTATGGTTCGTTCGAGGGTACGTTTGCCGACGCTGTTGGGTTTCCCATGCAATTCGACAAACGAACGCGGGGCCTTCGGTTAACGCACTCCGAATTACCGAATCTCATCACAATCGATCCAAATCAACTGAGCGAAATAACCCGACGCAAGCGTGGTACGGATGCCGCCAATCATCCGCAGCGCGAGCGAAGGCCTGATTTTGGACTCTCGGGAATTAAGCTATACCTTGATAGGGCACGACGCCAAACGGAAAATGCTGGTAGACTCCCCTGCGCATGGCAGCCGGAGCCCGGCCGATTGTCTCAGAATGCCTTGCATTAGACTGTTTTGATGTCCCGCTGTTGACTACTTGATACGCCACGTGGAACCGCTATGAGCTCGAATCCAGAATCGTGCAACATCGTAGCATTCGAACAGTTTTCGAATGCGATTGCGGAATTGGACACAACGGCCGGACTTCTGAAAGCTTCCGTTGCTATTTCGCGACACTTCAGCGAGCAAGGCGACTATCGTTCGGTTCGAAACGAATTGGACGAAATTTCTGCAACCGTTCGCAAACGGGTAATAAGTCGGCAGCAGCGAGCGTTCCTGGCACACCTGCACGAAGTCTTGTTTCATGAATATGGCTTTCAGGGAAATCGCGAGGCTTACTATTCGGCGGAAAATAATCTATTGCCCAGTGTCCTGCGTTCTCGCCGAGGCATCCCGATTACGCTGACGTTGATTTACAAGGCGGTTGCCGAAGACTTGGGACTGTACGTTCAAGGGATTAACGCGCCGGGGCATTTTCTGGCGGAAGTGACTACCGACGACGATTCGTTCATTGTTGACGCCTATTTTGACGGGCGACTTCTGTCTCGCGAAGAAGCGTTTGACCGTATTGATCAAGTTACCGGTCAATCGGTGCCTCGTTCTGATGACCTTCTGTTGCCTTCGTCCAACGCGCAATGGATTAGTCGCATTTTGAATAACTTGCAAAATATCTTTGCCGCCACGGGAAGTCGTCGCGATCTGGTTGCGATGACCGAATTGGATTCGCTGCTGCATCGTTCGCAAATCTAAGACGCTTGGCAATCCGCCGAGTCACCGACTTCGGCACTGTAAAACGAACCGCGGGTCCGTTAAGATCAAGACTCAGTTGTCGGTCTTTTTCCAGGGCAAATACTGTCCCCTGCGTTTTATCGTTAGTGCAAGAATCCAATGCAAGTTGGCCTGTTTATTCCCTGTTATATCGATCAGCTGTACCCGCAAGTTGGGATGGCGACGGTCGAAATCTTAGAAAGATTGCAGATTGACATTCGTTTCTGTGAAGCTCAGATCTGCTGTGGTCAGCCCATGGCCAATACCGGCTGCAACGACGATGCGGCGCCGTTAGCCCGTGATTTTCTCAAGAACTTTGCGGATGATCAGTACGTGGTTTCGCCGTCGGGCAGCTGTGTGGCTATGGTTCGCCACCACTATGATCATTTGCTACCGGATAACGCGGACCTGCCGGCACTGAAATCCAAGACGTTTGAACTGTGCGAATTTTTAACCGATGTGGTTCAGGTAGAGCAATTTGACCACGCGTTTCCACATCAAGTGGGACTGCACCAAAGTTGTCACGGCTTGCGAGAATTGCGAATGGGAAGTTGTTCGGAACGAGTCGAACCGGCGTTCAGTAAGGTGCGGCAATTATTGGCCAAGTTAGACGGGATTCGCTTCTCGGAGCTCCGTCGGCAAGACGAATGCTGCGGTTTTGGTGGCACGTTTGCCGTGAACGAAGAATCCGTTTCGTGTCTGATGGGCTTGGACCGAATTGCCGATCATGAATCGGCCGGAACGGAAGTCTTGACGGCGGCAGACATGTCGTGCTTGATGCACCTACAGGGATTGATTCGGCGTCAGAAGAAAAACATGAAGGTCATGCACGTGGCCGAAATCCTGGCAGGCTACCCCGCGGAGTGATCATGCACGCTATCGAACACGCCAAAGAAGCCAAAGAGTTTATTGAAAGCCGAGGCCGCGCGACGTGGCATGATTCGGCATTATGGTTTGTTCGCGCCAAACGAGACAAAGCCGCTCAATCCTTGCCGGAATGGGAAATACTGCGCGAAACCGCATCGCAAATCAAACAACACACAGCGTCGCGTCTGGCTGACTACTTGGAAAAGTTCGAAGCAAACGCCACTCGGCTAGGCGCGACTGTACATTGGGCAGCGACCGCCGACGAACACAATCGGATTGTGATGGAGATCCTGCAGAAGCACGGCGCCAAGAAGGTGGTCAAAAGCAAATCGATGCTGACCGAAGAGTGTCATCTGAATCCAGACCTGGAAGCAGCGGGTATAGAAGTAGTTGATACCGATTTAGGAGAACGCATCGTCCAGCTTCGGCAGGAACCTCCCAGTCATATTGTTTTGCCTGCCATTCACATCAAAAAGGCTGAAGTAGGGGAAGTCTTTCACCAGCATCTGGGAACCGACGCCGGTGCCGACGATCCAGACTATCTGACCGAAGCAGCACGCCAGCACCTGCGTGAAAAATTTTGCGCCGCCGACGCTGGAATTACGGGAGTCAATTTTGCCGTTGCGGAAACAGGTGAATTTGTCGTCTGCACCAACGAAGGAAACGCCGATTTAGGTACTTCGCTACCGCCGGTACATATCGCTTGCATGGGTATCGAAAAGCTGATACCACGGCAGAAAGACTTGGGCGTATTCCTCAGGCTGCTGGCACGTAGCGCTACAGGGCAGCCGATTACGACATATTCTTCGCACTTTCGCGGGCCTCGATCGGGCTGTGAACTGCATATCATTCTGGTGGATAACGGTCGGAGTTCGATTTTAGGCCGAGAAGACTTTCGGCGTTCGTTGAATTGTATTCGCTGCGGAGCTTGTATGAACACGTGTCCCGTGTATCGACGCAGCGGTGGACATAGCTACGGCACCACCGTGCCGGGGCCCATTGGTTCGATCCTGGCTCCTGCTCGAGATCCCGGCCAACATCACAGTTTGCCGTTTGCGTGTAGTTTATGTGGTTCGTGCACCGACGTTTGCCCGGTCAAAATTGATCTGCATCATCAATTGCTAACGATGCGAGGTGAAGTAAAGAAGGCAGGCCATTTGCCTGCACTTAAACGTTGGGGCATGTGGGCGATGGGAATCGTGTTACGCCGAAATTGGCTTTACGGTTTCCTGGGCAGTGTCGGACGAAAGTTATTGCCGTTGATACCTCGGCCACTAATCTACAATCGTATGAACATGTGGGGCAGGCAGCGCGAACTTCCGCAGACGCCTGCCAAAAGCTTTCGGCAACTTTACCGAGAACGTTATGGTCGCAAATAACAAATCAGATCGTACCGCTATCCTGAATGCGATTCGACAGCACGAAGTATCGGACGTTGAGTTGCCCGATTTGAACGCCGATTGGATTGAGTACGATTCGCCCTTAGAGCAATTCGTTCAGTCTCTGGAATCGGTAGGCGGTAGAGTGGTTCGACTCGAATCACTGGACCAATTGGGCCAGGAACTTGAGAAGTTGGATTCGTTTGCAACGGCCAAAGTTCGCTGTTCGTTGGTTGCTGGTCAGGGCAGCCCGACGTTCGAACTAAATCAAGTGGATGATCCGCACGACTTGGAAGATATCGATTTTGCATTGCTTTCGGCTGAATTGGGAGTGGCCGAAAATGGTGCGGTGTGGATGACGGATGACGGCGTGCGGCATCGAGCGGTCTTCTTTATTGCACAGCACTTAGGCGTGCTGCTATCCGCTAGTCAGATTGTCAGTAACTTACACCAAGCATATCAACGGTTGGAGTCCAGCACGGCATTTGGCTTGTTCATGTCTGGTCCGTCTAAAACCGCCGACATCGAGCAATCACTGGTAATTGGCGCCCATGGCGCTCGATCCCTAACCCTGTTTCTTTTGCCCTGAACCGGATGATTGGGATTAGATGACAAACACAGATACATCCATCGGCAAACGGAAGTTCTCCTTGTGGCCTTGGATTTTGGGATGCACCTGGGCAATCGCTCTTCTTGTCAACGTTTGGTGTCAAGTTGATCCACGCTGGGGCGCCGGATTTCGTACGGCATTGATCTACATTGGCGTGTTCTTTATTGGGCTGGTAACCTGGCTGTGGCTTGTGTTAGGCAGCAGCGTGTCGCGAAAGATTCGAATTGGTGTGGTAGTCGGATCGGTGTTAGGTTTGGCGGCGCTGCTAGGATCGTTACGCTTAGAAGAAGTCACTGGCGGATTGATTCCTAAATTCCGTTTCGTTTGGCAGAAACCGAAAGACACGTTGTTGGAACAATTGGAATCGGGAGCTTCCGATGTGCCTGAAGGCATTGATCTGGTGTCGGTCACGACACACGATTTTCCTCAATTCTTAGGGCCGAACCGAGATCTGAACCTGCCGAACGTGGAATTGAATCCCGATTGGAATTTGCATCCACCCGAAGAAATTTGGCGAAAGCCAATTGGAGCCGGCTGGTCCGCGTTCGCTGCAGTCAATGGCTTTGCGGTAACAATGGAGCAACGAGCCGACGCGGAATTGACGACATGTTATTCGATCGAAACAGGCGAAATTGTCTGGTCGAATGCTTCGTCAACTCGGCACCATACGGTGATGGGCGGCGCGGGACCTCGTTCGACCCCACTGATCTACAACGGCTTTGTTTATACGGTGGGCGCTACGGGTGTGTTTCGATGCCTGGATGGTCGCAACGGCCAAGAACGTTGGAGCCGAAACCTGCTGGCGGAGTACGGGATTTCTCAGGAAGCTGATGATCTAAAAGGCGTCGCGTGGGGACGCAGTTGTTCTCCGCTGGCCGTGGGCAATCGGATTGTGGTGGCCGTGGGCGGTCCGGCTGGTCGCGACAAAGCTTCTTTGCTGGCCGTGGATCATGAAACGGGTGAAACCATTTGGCAACAGGGAAACTACCAGGTCAGTTACGCATCTCCCGTCTTGGCGACATTGCTGGACCGGCAAGTGATTTTGCATCTAGCGGAAGACCGACTAGTGATTCACGATGCGGAATCGGGGGAAGCACTATGCGAATATCCATGGCCTGGCAATTCGGCCGCCAACGCCAGTGCGTCGCAGCCCGTAGCTATATCCGGCAATCACGTCTTCTTGTCGAAAGGTTACGGACACGGTAGTTCCTTGATTTCGATCAGCCAATCCAACGGCCAATGGCAAGCGGACGAAGTCTGGCATGAAGCTCGCTACATGAAAACCAAGTTCACCAACGTGGTTCGGTCGGGCGATTACATCTACGGTTTGGATGATATTCGCTTGGAGTGTCTGCGTTGGGAGTCGGGCGAACTGGCTTGGAAGGGAAGAAATCGTTATGGCTATGGACAGATATTGCGAGTCGGTTCGCACTTGTTGGTGATGGCCGAATCGGGCGAATTGGCGCTCGTGGAATTAACCCCAGACACATTCAAAGAAATCGGTCGAATTCCAGCTCTGAACGGCAAGACCTGGAACAATTTGTGTCTATTCGGAGACCGCTTGTTGGTTCGCAATGCAGAAGAAGCCGCCTGCTACCGCTTACATCTTGTGGATTCGCCCGTTGGCCTTTGACATTCTGATGACTTTCCGTCCTGACGGTGACAATCGCCATCGTCCCGATTTTTCTTAGGGCCAAGGACAACGACCTGGGAACGGACTACGGAATTTCTTCAGAGCAAACCTGGTTGCGGCCAGCATGTTTTGCTTGATACAGGTAAGTATCGGCGGTTTCAATCAATTCGGTATAAGTC
Source organism: Planctomycetales bacterium (assembly GCA_020426955.1). Lineage (GTDB taxonomy): Bacteria > Planctomycetota > Planctomycetia > Pirellulales > Pirellulaceae > JAGQOZ01. The sequence goes on along the minus strand of JAGQOZ010000071.1, from coordinate 6,513 downwards.
GTCTTGCCTTGAAACGACGCCACGCCGACGCTGATCGTCACGTCGACGGGACCGGCACAGGTTTCAAACGGTGCTGCCTCAATGACTTGGCGACACGCTTCGGCCAGCTCCACTGCTCGGTCCAAGCCGGTTTCGCCCAAGATGACACTAAATTCTTCGCCTCCATAGCGAGCCAGCAATTGGTCGTCATGCAGAATCGATTTGATTCGGCGAGTACATTCCTGCAGCACTTCATCCCCTGCCAAGTGACCGTGCGTATCATTAATAGTCTTGAAGTGATCCAGATCAAACATGATTAAAGAAAGAGGTCGGCTGTGGTGGCGACTCCGTTCGACTTCTCGTCCCAGCGATTCTACAAAGAACCGTTTATTGAACGCGCCAGTCAATCCGTCGCAGGTCATCATCTGGTAGACCGTTTCGTGATATTGGGATTCAATGCAATCGTCATCCAAGAACTTGAAGATGAATTTACCAATCCGAATGCGATCACCCGCTTGCAATTCGTGGCATTCAATCCGGCAATCATTGACGATTGTGCCGTTCGTACTTTGTCGGTCCGAAATCAAGTACCGTTGCCCTTTTCGTTCGATCACGGCGTGACGACGTGACACCGCTGTGTCACTCAACGTTAAATCACACGCTGCATCTCGGCCAATGGTGAAGGCATCGTCGCGAAGGCGAATTAACCCGCTGCCAATCTGAGTAGGATGAATTTGAAGAATAGACCCCTGTCCCGATGAACCATCGTTGGCTTCTTCATCAACTGTGACAATCGTATGTTCCCACTCGTTCGCTTGCATGCCCATGATCAGTATTCCTAAAATCGAAGTTTGATAATCTTAAGGTGGTCCTATTTCCTTTTTCCGCCTAACGCTCGATTCAGCTTTTGAAGATTTCGCTGGAAATCTTGCTGCATTCGAGCGGGATCGCCGTTAAGGTCAATCATCTGCAGACCTGGCGGAACGTCTTGAACTTCGCCAGAAAGCACGGTATTGACGTACTTGGTAGTAGCGTCTGAAGTGGAACTGTCGGCCGCTACGTGCAACTGCGTTTGGCTACGGTAAACGCCTGTGAGCAGTGTCTTGAGTTGGTTTTGATCACGATATTGTCCGGCCAATGATCGATACGCTTCGACTGCTTCCTGATTGCGGCCCATCCGACGCAGGCTCGAAATATAGTAGATGCGAGGCGTAATCGATTCTGGCTGCAATTCAATGGCGTGCCGAAACCGGCTCATGGCTTCATTATCACGTCCTTGCGCGTGCAAGACCTGAGCCAACAGCAGGTGCGTGATCATGCGTTCTTCTTCGTCGGTGGCGATAGTGGCCGTCAAGAACCGAGCGGCTTCGTTCATTCGAGCCGGAATGCATTCAAACGCCAAAGCTTCACCTAATGCCTGGTTCGCCAGACTTTCTTTGGGATACAACCGCTGCGTTGTTTGCAATACAGTCAGCTTGATGTCGTGCTGCGCGAAATTGCGTAATGCACTGGCCAGAAGCAGCAGCGAAGAGACTGGTTGTGATTGTATCTTCGGCGAGGCCGCCAGCTGTTGCATGGTTGCCGTATCACCGTGTTGTATCGCTTGTCGCAGTTGAGTCCGCCAGTCGTCCGCATCCATCTGATTTAGCAGCGCAATGATCTGATCGGACTTGATTCCACCCGACTGCACCACGACCGTCTTCTGGCCCGTTTGCTCTTGAAACTGTAAGTGTTGGCGCGAACCTGTCGGGCCGTTCAATAGCCGAGCGATTTGAGTTGGTGTTAACGAATCAGCCGAAACACGCTGCGATTCGCCAATGGCCCAAAGTCGATCTCCCGGCGAGACTCGGCCCGTCAAAGCAGCCGCTCCGTCCGGATGAACCGAATGAGCGTAGTACCCGTTCGCGTCACGCAGCAACGTTATTCCGGCTCCCCGAGGAAGCTTGCTCAGCCACAGCTCCAACGCGCTGCGCGTAGCATATTCAAAAATGGGAGGAATCTGAACTTGATTTGTTTGGATTGTGCTTCCTGGCATGCCCAGAGCCTCTAGCAACCCGTTCAGGCGATTGATTTCTGCACCCGACTGCAACACGGGCGTTCCACCAAAAAAACTGGTGTTGGCGGCCAAGCGAGCCGCCGTCTCAATCTCGGGAAGCAACTTTCCATCTTCTGCAACACCCAACTCGGCCTGACGCCAGCGCTGAAGCAAGTCGTCACGAAATCGGTTGCTGGCGATCAATGCATTTGCTTCTGCTACCGCTTGCTCCAATTGTTGCCAGTTTTCCTGAAACTGCGTTTTAGTCACGGTGGGCGTGTTCCGCAGTGAACTAATCTGGTCTACGAGTGATTCCAGTTGGTGCTGGACAGACGTTTGGCTGGCTTGCTGCGATCGCTGAAAACGAGTGAACACGGCGGCGTTGGTCAGGACGGCAGCTAAGATAACGGCCGCCGCCATCACGCCGATGCGGTTCCTGCGATAGAAGGTTCGAGTTCTATACAGGAGGCTCGGCCTGACCGCCGAGATCGGTTCGTTGTTCAAATAGCGGCGAATATCTTCGCCCAATGCCGCTGCGGACGGATACCGATCGTCCCGTTCATTGGCCACCGCCTTTAATACCAGCCAATCCAGATCGCTCGACAAAGCTGCCGTCAAAGACTCTGCATCGGTTGACAACTGCCGATGCAATTCGTCACGGTCCTTGCGTTCGAACGATTGAATGCGGACACTGGGTCGTTCAGCATGATTCCGACTAATTGCCACCAACACTTCGGTCAACGATTTTTCGCGAAGCTGCCGCGGGTCCAGCGGCGTGGTGCCGGTCAGCAGTTTGTACGTCAACGCACCGATCGCATAAACGTCGGTTCGTTGATCGACATGTTTATTGCGCAAATCGGCCTGTTCGGGACTCATGTAGGCAGGCGTCCCGATCAATTGGCCAACCTGTGTTTCGGCTGCATTTTCTGACAGTGATTGATTGCCCAATGCTTTGGCGATTCCAAAATCAATCACTTTGACTTGCGTTTGACCTTGTACTTCAGAAACAATAATGTTGCCTGGCTTAATGTCGCGATGCACAACTCCTCGTTGGTGCGCGTGTTCAATGGCGCAGCAAACGCGGTAGATTAGTTGCAAGCGTTCTGCGAGTGACAAACGATGGTCGTGACAGTACTTGTCAATCGCTTCGCCGTCCGCCAATTCCATGGCAAAATACAAATGCCCTTCCGGAGTTTGCCCGGCATCATAGACCTGAGCAATATCGGAATGGCTCATCAACGCTAATGCTTGTCTCTCAGCCAGAAATCGCTGCGCGTTTTCAGCCTTCGAGTTTTCCGCTCGCATCAGCTTCAACGCCACGTTACGTCGCACCGGCTCGACTTGCTCGGCCAAGTAAACGCAGCCCATCCCGCCGCTGCCAATCAAAGACTTAATGGTATAGTTGCCGATCGACTTGCCCAGCATGGCGTCTGGCGGTGCCGCAGAGATTACGCTGGCGGACGCAGTGTTGGGGGATGTGCATTCTTGACGCTGATCCTTGGTGTCGACCGAATTCGTTTCTGAGCGTGACGCCGGCGTTTCTGCGGTCAGATTCGCCGTACTCTCCTGATCCACGATAATGTGCGCATTCGTTCCGTTGGTCAGACGAGTAGACTCATCAAGGTTCGCGTCAAAATCTGTGTCTAAGTCTTGCGTCATTGTTTTTGCCCACGTTTGGTCGATACGCCAGCAACGGATTGCAGCGAGAAGAATACCCTTAATTGTGGGACAGTTTTTCAGTCCAGTGACAAGCTTTTTTGCCCACGTTACCGTCGAAACCGGTCAACTGTGTCTGGAGTGTTTGGGCCGAAGTGAAAAAGCAACAGTCGAAACAGGATAATGTCGCTAATTCGCAACATATTTCATGATTAGCCACATTAGAAAAGCTCCACAACTCGCAGCTAGTGGAATGGCAAGCATTAATGCCCTTCTGGTTTGTTCAGGCCCATAGATGGCTACTGGCGATGGCGTCGTCACGGGAGGCGGAGGCGGTGTGGAAGCCGTGACAGGCACATCTTTGGAGATTCTCTCCACAGGCGGCCCCGGAAAACTACCTTGCGACAATGCATTTGACGAATCCTGCCCGTCCGATTGATCCGTACTTAGTTCCACTTCGCCCAGATCATCCACCGTGTCCTCGTTGGTAGGAATCGAGGGCGCTATCCAGCGTGATTCGCCAGACATCGGTTGCGGCAAAGGAGATTGCGGCGAAGCCCAGGTAGCCAGTCGTTCGACCACATCATCTGCCGATTGCACTCGACGCCGAGGATCCTTTTCCATCATGTCCGCAATCAAGTCGACAAATTCGTCGCTGACTTCCGGATTGAATTGACGTGGATGCCAGGGCGTTTCTTCACAATGACGACGCGCTTTATCGCGAGTTGTTCCGCCGGGAAATGGGACCTTTCCGGTCACCGCATAATACAGCGTGCAGCCCAGTGAATAGATGTCACTGACCGGAGAGACCGTATGCGGTGCCAAAATCTTTTCCGGCGAAAGATAATCTGCCGTGCCAACAATCTTTCCCGCGCGAGGATCATTTTCTGTGTCATCCCAATAGCCGGCCAGCCCCAGATCGGACACCTTCACAATCCCGTCCGGCGTGACCAAGATATTGCCGGGTTTGACGTCGCGATGGACCAGGCCTTGACGATGAGCGTACGCCAGCGCTTTGGCCGCTTGCCGAATCACATGCGCTGCATGCGCCATGCTGAGCGGACCTTGTGCGCGAATCATCTTCCGCAAATCCGCCCCCGGGACATATTCTGTCACTAAGAAATAGACGTTGCCGTCGTGGCCCGCGTCGTAAGCTCGAACTAGATTTCGGTGATCTAGCTTGGCTTGCGTTTTAATTTCACGAGCGAAACTAGCGATAGCATCGGGAGTAGAACGACTTTTCGGCAAGACTTTGATGGCTACTTCGCGGTGCATGATGCTATGCATCGCGACAAAAACTTGCCCCATGCCACCCTGCCCTAGCCAATCGGTAATGACATAGGGTCCGAGGCTCAACTTGGTTCGGCCTGACTTCAGCTGTTCGGCTTGATACTGTGTCAGAACCTTTTGAGCGACCAGTTTTTTGGCTAACAATTCTTCGCCAACTTCCACGGCGGGAAGCGCCGCCAGACCGTCTTCACTGCGAACGGCACGAGCTGCTTCGTCCAATTGTTCTTGCGTCACCAAACCACTGGTGAGACAAGATCGAACAAACACGGATCGCTTGTGAGTTGGCAAAACGAGTTAAACCTCTGGTTCGAAGTAAGATTTTCGCACTCCCAATTGTACTCTAGCTTGGCGAATAGCGACATGAACCAACGACCGCAAATTCAGGCATCTAATTCCGGCACGCCAAAATTTTTCCACGCTAAAGGCGTTGGCGCCACAAACTCCAGCGTTTTGTTCTGTGTCGGGTGTTGAATCAACAAACGTCGAGAATGCAGTGCAATCCCGTTGGGAAAGGCACAGCGCGAACCATACTTCTTGTCGCCCAAAATCGGTTTGCCGTGCGCCGCCAGTTGTGCTCGAATCTGATGTTTTCGCCCCGTCAATAACTGGATCTCCAAGAGGCACCCCGCGTCAGCAACGAACTTGGTTTCGTACTGCAACTTTGCCAGTTTACTTCTAGCATCTGGCTGACGCAAAACTCGCACTTTAAAGCCTTCATCTTCTTTGCGAATGTAATCGGTCCATTCGCCCGCTGCCGGTGACACCGCTTGTTCAACCAACGCCCAATAACGCTTTTCGGTCGTCCGGTTGCGAAACTGTTCGCTCAGCCGAGATGCCGCTTTGGAGGTTCTCGCAAAAACAATAACTCCGGTAACGCGAGTATCCAGACGACTAACGACTCCCAGAAAGACATTGCCCGGCTTGTTGTATTTCCACTTAATGTAGTCCTTGGCCACTCCCAATAAACTCGGTTTTCCCAACTCGGCACCTTGCGTGACAATGTTGGCCGGTTTATTCAAGACCAACAGGTGATTATCTTCGTAGATGACGTGAAGATTCTGAGCGTCCAGTTTCATGGTCGGCTTGCTGGGGTTCGCAATGGCGGGTGGGTGTTGTCGATAGCAAAGTTTCATTATCATCGAATTTCGCAACGGCGCAAGCCCAATGCCATCCACTTTGGCGACAAAATGGTGTTGTGTTGTTTTGTATCGGAGCGAATTTGCGCTGTTTCGCGGCGGGCATTTCTTCCCATCTTTTACTCTCGTCATGAATTCCGGCTTGCATCATGAATACTTCAGCTGAAATCATCTTGGCCAGTCAGTCTCCTCGCCGCAGACAACTGTTGGACGAGTACGGTTATGCGTTTCGAGTGGTCACGCCGTCAGACGGAGCGGAATGCGGGATGTGCAGCCGAGAAACCGCGGCGGAAATGGTGGCGCGGCTCGCTTTACAAAAAGCCAAGGACGTGGCGGAACGCGAACCAATCGGGCTGATCCTCGGTTGTGACACCGTAGGCGAATGTTGCGGTCAGATTTTGGGTAAGCCTCACAACC
>JAGQOZ010000718.1 GCA_020426955.1 Planctomycetales bacterium | reverse complement strand
GTGGGAATATCTGTGGGATGGGAATCGAGCCAGAATTCCGGCGGGTCTAACAACGGATCCCATGGAACTGATTCCGGTAGACGAACCGATCATCTACCGCAACTTTATTCAGGACGCTGGTTCACGAGCAATTGCGGTGGGTTATCCGGAGACGGTTCATTTGGCGTTTGACGCGAATCAAATGCGATTGGCCCTGTTGTGGAAAGGTGCTTTCATTGATGCTCGGCGACATTGGACCGGTCGAGGCCAAGGGTTTGAAGGGCCGCAAGGGACCAATGTGGTTTCTTTTGGTGACGAACCTGCTTTTGCCGTGTTGGCGGATATAAATCAGGCGTGGCCCAAGCAAGCGGGTGACGAATTGCAGTTCCGAGGTTACCGGTTGGATGCGCAGCGACGTCCTGAATTCTTGTATTCGTTTCAGCGAGCTGAAATTGCGGACAAGTTTGTTCCGGTCGATGGGCTGAGCAAAACGGTGTTTCAACGAACCGTGCAGATTCGCGCGAATGAATCGATGCAAAACGTTTATTTTCGCTTGGGAACGGCTCCTTCGATTCAGCGCGATCCGACGAACGGAGCGTTTCAGTTTTCTTCCGGGCTGACCGTGACGCTGCCCGCCAAGGCCGCTCCGTTGGTTCGGCAAGTCGGCGGCGAAAGTGAATTGTTGGTCCCGCTGCAACTGACCGACGGTCAGCAATCCATACAGATTCGCTACGACTGGTAGTGGCGATGTCCAAAGCTGGCAAATTTGAATCATTCGCAAACGTAAGTTGAAAGTGAAAATATGAACTGGTTTCCATTTGGTATACGGCAATCTTGGTGGTTTCGAATCATATTGGGTTTGTGTATTTCTGTCGTCTTGTCACAAGTTGCATCGACGCAAGAAGCTAACGTGCCGGACGAAGATGACTATTACAAGATCACGGAGCTGCCCATTCCGGACGCGGCTTATTTGGAAGTCGGTGCACTGGAATTGTTGCCCGGCCCAAAGTTGGCCGTGAGCAGTCGGCGAGGTGAAATCTATTTAGTTTCCCAGCCGTTTGGCCGACCGCAAGACATACGTTACCAAAAATATGCGTCAGGATTACATGAAGTCTTGGGGCTGTCTTTTCACGAAGGACATCTGTACGCTACGCAGCGCGGCGAAGTGACTCGGCTGGTGGATCAAGACGAAGATGGTCGAGCGGACGTGTTTGAGACCGTGTCAGACGGTTGGGGTATCAACGGTGATTATCACGAATACGCCTTTGGGTCCAAGTTCGATTCTCAAGGGCAAATGTGGGTGGTGTTGTGTTTGACGGGTTCTGGTGCGGCAGCGGATGATAGCCCGTTTCGTGGCTGGTGTATGCGAGTTTCCGCGGATGGGAGTTGCCAGCCGACGTGCAGTGGAATTCGAAGTCCCGGCGGCATCGGCATGAACTTAGCGGGTGATGTTTTTTATACGGACAATCAAGGGCCGTGGAACGGTACGTGCGGATTGAAGTGGCTTCGTCCTGGTTCGTTCCAAGGCAATCCGACCGGCAACAAGTATTACGATTTGACGGACGCCATTGGTGATAGGCCAACCGAACCGGAGAGTAATACTCGCATCATGCAACAAGCCAAACAAATTCCGGAACTGGAACCAACGGCCGTGATGTTTCCGTATCAGAAGATGGGGCAATCGGCCAGCGGCATTGCGTGTGATACGTCGCAAGGCAAATTCGGTCCGTTTGCAGGGCAGTTGTTTGTTTCGGATCAAACGCACAGTACGGTGATGCGCGTCTTCTTGGAAAAAATCGATGGCCATTATCAAGGTGTGTGTTTTCCGTTTAGGGAAGGTTTTGGAAGCGGCAACGTGGCGATGGTGATGTCTGAATCGGGCAGTCTGTTTGTCGGCGGCACGAATCGAGGTTGGGGTTCTCGAGGCCGAGCGCCTTATGCGCTCGAGCGATTGGACTGGACGGGAAAAGTGCCATTCGAAGTGAAAGAGATGCGAGCGAAATCGGACGGATTTGAATTGGAATTCACCAAGGCGGTCGATCCGCAAGCGGCGGCTGATAAGAATTCGTATTCGATGGAAACGTATACCTACATCTATCAGTCCAGCTACGGAAGTCCCGAAGTAGATCATTCGAAGCCGCAGATCACCGAAGTTGTGGTTTCCGACGATTTGAAGTCGGTTCGCATTAAACTGTCGGAATTGAAGGAAGGCCACGTGCACGAATTGCATTTGGACGGAGTGCGATCGGGAGCGAATGAACCCCTGGTGCATCCGGTGGGATATTACACGCTGAATTACATTCCGAAGTGATTCTTGCTTTCTTGATCGTGGCCGAAGTAAAAATGCGTAAGCGAGTTTCTGTGAATCCCCTCGCTTACGCTTTTTGAAGTTGCGCATTTGCAATTTCCGACGGTATTTCTTAGCCCGACGCGTGAGCGAGGGACTTCAGAATCGCTCAATTTTCCCTCACTTACGTGTCGGGCTAGGAAAAAACGCAACTTCAAAATTCACGCTTCGGGCTACCCGTTCCGTCGATTCCTAACAGTAGCGGAGAACTAATTTCCGACTTCGCCCAATAGTCCTGCGGCTTGCAACGCTGCGTTGGTCGGCAGTGGTGATTGCGGCGCAGTTGGATGGAGGACGACGTCTGCCGGCGGCGTTACCACTAGCAACTTCTGCAGTCCGACTTGTCCATGTGGCAGGATCACGTCTAAACGAATTCGTACATCGTGCCGAATCGCCATGGGCGGCAGTGTGACGGTGATCGATTCATTGGACCAATTGACAATCTGCACGGGCAGTTTGATATCCTTAAAGACCATGAATACGCTACCCGGTGCTGGACCCAGGAAGTTG
>JAGQOZ010000717.1 GCA_020426955.1 Planctomycetales bacterium | reverse complement strand
AAACCGTGACGCGAAACGTCTCCGATTCCCCTTGGTCAAACACCACTTTATAGGTAAACGGCCGAATGACTTCGGGCAAACGAGCACCAAATAGCGGGTCGTCCAAGCTGGGATTCATCGGGATCACCAGCCGTCCGCTACCTGTATCGGCGTTGTCAGTCGTTTCGTTCGAACCGCTGGACACCTTGTCCGTCGGCAGACCATCGTCTTCTACAACCAGCGAACAGGCCGCAGGCGAGCGTTGTGGAAACTTGGCAAAGACCAGCAACGGGGTCCCTTTTTCAATTTCGGTATTCCCCGGCTCGACCTGCACCACCAAGTCGCCCTGCTGACTCATTAGTGTCACGGTTGTGTCACCGTCGGGCTGATCGGTTGCGGCCAGCGATCGCGCAGGCAGCTGGGACACGGCGTTCGCAACAATCACCCAAACTCCCATAGAAACCACCGCCAACATGCTCCACGTAAACAGTTGTTGATTGGAAATCAATCGAGACCAGCGGTGTTGTTCGGCATGTTTGGACAATTCGGCAATCAGCGACTGTTGCAGATAGGAAAGGCGTCTTGCATAAGGAAATTCAGCCGCAGTCAAGAGTCGCTGTTTTAGATCTGGAAAGGCGAATTCGATACGTCTAGCGACCGCTAAATCGTTAGGCAACAGACGAACAACTTGGATCACCATTCCCACAGCGATCGCCAAAACAATCGCTCGAACGACATTCACGGCTGTGACGTAACTACCGGCGGAATGAGCGTTGCCCCAGTAGATGCCTATCAGCAGCAGCGTGCCGAACAGACCCAACGCCGTGAACCACTGCAACGCAGTGCGCCAACGATAGCGACCTTTGAACTTAGCAATTTCTTGTCGAACGGCGAGACGTGACATGCTGATTGTCCTTCTGTCAAATTCTTCTACCGGCCACAAACGTTTCCGCACCCACCAAGACCAACGCCAGCACCACCAGCCAACGCCACAGCTGTTGCTTGGATTCCAACTCTTGGTCTCGCATCTGCCGCCGAGCTGTTTCGATTTGCTCGACCGTCTGGCTTTCGCCCAATCGAATGCCGTGCTGTTCCAGTTTCTCTAAGTCGAACGCGCTGGTATCACTTTCCGTCGATGCCAGGTTGACCGCGATACGTCGACTTCCGCCGGCGTGATTCAGTTGATAGACGCCTGGCCGAATCGTTCCTGTGAAGTTTTCACCCGCGGCAATTTCTGTTGGTTCGTCAGCCGGATTGAGGACCGTGGCCGATTGATCAGAGGCGTTGGCAATCGGTTCGCCAACTTGGCATTCCGCCTTGATGGCATCCTCCACTTTCAGATTCGTAAACATGCCGGCCAGCAACGGAATGAATTTAGTAGACAGAGCCAACTGACTTTCGTTGGGATTCCAACCCGTGGTCAGCACCCATAGCCGCCCTTGATTTCGTGTCTGTTCCAACAACGCCACTTGCTGGTTGTCATAACGCACCAGCGTATCCCAAGCGTCTTCATGATTCGTTGAAACGTACCGATGTTGCCACACTTTGATCTTGGTAAAGTCAGCAAACTGAGGTGCCGCGAACGGTGCGAACAGCGGATGTTCAAAATCGACTTGGGACAACATCGCGTAGTCATCCACACTGGCCGGTTGAATGGTGAGCGAATCGAGCTTTAACAACGCTTGCCAGAACGACCATTGTGTGTCATTCGAATTTTCGGCCGTCATCACTGCTAAGACTCGTCCACCCGCTTCCAAATACCCGTCCAATTGAATCAACTGATCGGTCGACAGTGGTTCGCTTAGAATCACCAGCGGCGTCGTGGCGGGACGTAATTCATTCGCGGAAAAAGTTTGGGCGGAAATCACTTCTGCCGTCACGGTTTTGTGCCGATCGGACAGGGGAACTCGCTTCAAGAAATACCACAGACTTTCCGATTCGTCGGCGTCACTGCCCACAAACAGTAAACGTCGTTCGACCGGTTCCTGCGCAGCAACAAACAGTTGATTGTCAAACAAAACATCGTCACCCAGCAGTTGCAGGCATTCCGCCGTATCGTGCGCATCCACCATGATCACTCGGCTTTGCCCCGGAGGCACATGCGCGGAAAATTCTCGATCTCCCAACTGTTTGCCTTGCGAATCGACCCACACGACTGTGAAGTCAGACACCACGGAATTGGCCGTATTGGAGACGCGAATCCGCAGTTGGTCGGCTTCTTCACTAGCAGCTTCCTGTGTCGTAACTAATCCCAGGGAAGCGTTATTCATCTTGGTGGACGTCACCGTTTGGACGTCCAATTGAATATCTTCGGGCCATTGCATCATGCCCAATTCTTGAACATTGGCACCGTTTTGCAGATCGGAAATCAAGATCACTTGCGGCGGTGTCTGATCGGACGAAGCAATGTCTTCCTTGTCAGACGTCAATAAGTCGACTGCGGTTTGCAATGCCTTGGCCAAGTTGGTCGAACGCCACATTGGCTCAATGTCCTTAGCCGCTTGTCGGATCAATTCGGGTCCCGCGGCCGAACCACTGGCATCTTGGCTATCGAAGCTGATTTGCGTGGTCGTCGATTCGTCGAAGGTAACGAACGCACACCGATCGGTCGCTCGCAAATCCGCCACCACTTCGCTTAGCTTATCCTGCGCTGCCTGCCAGACGCCGTCTTGACGCATACTGGCACTGGTGTCCAACAGAATCACCATCCGTCTCGCCGGAGCCTCCACGCCCAGTTCCCATGCCGAACGCAGAAACGGCCTGGCGAAGGCAAAGGCCAGCAACGCCAACAAGGACGCTCGTAACAGCAACAACAACAAATTGTCCAAGCGACTGCGTCGCGTAAGACGAGGCGGCG
>JAGQOZ010000716.1 GCA_020426955.1 Planctomycetales bacterium | reverse complement strand
TCGACCCAGATGGTTTCTGCGGCCGAGGTTGTTGAATTTCCGGCCTTGTCCGTGATTTGGGCGACCACGTCATATTGGCCGTCCACCAAGTTTTGCGTGGTGACATGCCAAGCGCCCAGTCCGTCACCCAGCACGCCGTTGGATTCGTCCGAACCAACCATGCCTGTGCCCACGGGAACACCGTTGGCAAACAGTGTGACCATCGAATTGAGTTCGCTGACGCCCGAGAATGTCGGCGCGGGGTTCTTGGTGACATTGTCGTTATTCAACATCCCGGAATCGCTGGAATCAATCAGATCTAATTCGGCTGGAGGTGCTTGTGTATCAATGGTGATGGTCAACAAGAAGTCTTCGCTAATATTGCCCGCTCGATCTTCTACTTCCAACTTCAGGTTGTGCGTGCCGTCGGGGAGTTCGCCGAAGGTACGAGTCAACAGTTCATTGTTGGTCAATCCGTCCAGCAGTTCGGCTACTGGGATCAACGGATCGACGGCCGAATCATATAGCAGAACTTCTTGCGCGGTGACGCCTTCCGATTCCGCATCGGCGCGCAGGTAGACTCGGAATTTGTAATCAAAATCAACACCATTTTCCGTGTCATGCGTTGTCATGGTAAACGTCGGCGTACTATCGTTGGTGATATTGTCTGTGTCACCCATGCCAGTGTCGCTGGAGCGAACCAGATCCAAGTACGGTGTATTGGGCGGAGTGGTATCAATCGTCAATACCAGTGGTTCACCCAGCGTGCTGATGTTGCCAGCCATATCTTCGTAAATGGCGCGAACATGATGCTTGCCGTCCGCCAAGGGTTCGACGGTGATTTCCCACAGTCCGTCCGAATTGCTGACGCCTTGTCCGATCAATTCGGCCAAGCCTACGCCGTCGCGATTGGCGAAAATGCGCACCTTCACACCGGGTTCGCCCACGCCGGTCAGTGCGGGCTGATTGATATGTGTGACATTGTCTTCGTTGGACATGCCAGAATCACTGGACGTGACCAAGTCGGGGCGGTCTGCTGCCGTGGGCGCGATGGTATCTACGATGAACCAAGAAGGATCAGACAACGGGCCTCGTCCACTGGCCGGATCGGCTCCGTCTGCATTTTGCCGACCATCAAACACTCGGACAAACGCTTGAATCAAGTAATTGCCATCCAGCGTGGCATCGGGATCGGCCGCGGTGAATTCGTACAGTGAATTGTTTTGGCCCAATTGTCGAGCAAATCCGCGGACCACTTCACCCGTGTCGGTGTTGACCAACTGCACTTCGATGGCCACGCCCGCTTGGTTGGGCAGCGACGATTCTCCGGCGGCTGGTTGCAGGAATGGAATGCCCATGGATGTGAAGCCGGACAAGTCGGTGGTGATCAGGAAACGAGGATTCGTTTCGTTGGTGATAGCATCGTCGTTCATCATCCCGGAATCGCTGGGCGCATCCAGACGCACGATGGCGGGACGAGGTGTTGGGAAGTTTTCGACTTCCAAGTTGTAGATGTTGGTCGCGCCGTCCTTGCCGAAAACTCGGATGAAATACTGTTCTTGGCTAACGACAGGAATGACCAAATTTTCATGGTCGGTGGTCGAATTAGCGACCGCAATCACGTTGCCTCGGCTGTCCGCCACTTCGATATCTAAGTCACCAAAGTCATGATCAAACAGCGAATTGATAATCAGCTTGCCAGTTTGATGCGCTGTGATTTGGAAGACGTCCGAATCCGTTTCCGAAACAATGGAATCTCGGCGAATCACCGTTGGCTCGGAACCCAAGCGAACGACATCCTTCAGCCGGTCGGTATCAATCGCCACGTTATTGTCGGGATCAATTTCCACGGCGCCCGCGGGAGCTTGAATCACAGCGGTATTGGTCAGCATGCCTCGAATGTTAAAACCAGCCGTTGCCGTAACGGTGTAGGTGACCGAGCTGCCGACCGGAAGATTCAGCGTTTCGTTTAGGTTGCCGGTGCCGGATGCGGAATTGCCCGAGGCACCGCCGCTGGCGACGCTGGTAAACGTGCTATTGGTAAGCGAATCGGGTAGGACATCGGTAACGGAAACGCCAGTCAGATCGCTCGGACCATGGTTGGTGGCAACGATGGTGTAAGTGAGCGAATCGCCAATAGCAACTTCGTCCACACCGTCGGTTTTGGTGATGGCCAGGTCGGCCGTGGGCACCAAGAAAACGGTATCGATGGACGTATTGTTACCGGGCGAAGTATCGCCTTCCGCAGTGACCGTGGCGATATTGTTCAGCAGGTTGGTTGCACTCGAATCGATCGTCCCGACCACGGTATAAATGATGGACGAACCGACTTGCAAATTGACGGTTTCTTCGATCACTCCGCTGCCGCTGGGCGAATTCCCCGACGCGCCATCGGTGGCCAAGCTTTGCCAAGTGACGTTGGTCAATTCGTTCGGGAATAAATCGCGGACCACGGCGCCCGAAACGTCCGTGTTACCAATGTTCGAAACAACGATTTGGTAGCGAATGGGGCGTCCCGGAATGGCTTCGACCAGGCCGCTGCGTTTGACAATGGAAAGGTCAATCGTTTCACGGCTAATGTTGTCCGTATCGATATCCGAATTATTAAACGGTTGCGGGTCCAGGACGTTGGTTGGCGGCGTAATGGTGGCCATGTTGGTCAACTGGCCAGCGGCGCTGGGCGCCAAGCTGCCCGTGACGGTGTACGTGACCTGTTCGCCAGCGCCGATGTTCAGGACATCGTTAATCGTGTTTCCGGTGCCGTCTGTGGTGACGCCGTTGGCTTCACGAGTATAGGTGACGTTGGTCAGAATTGTCGGAATGGAGTCGCTGAATCTGGCGCCCGGGGCATCGCTGGGGC
>JAGQOZ010000715.1 GCA_020426955.1 Planctomycetales bacterium | reverse complement strand
GCCCAATTGTCCTCCGCCCAAGTTTGTCTTCAGCGGACGCGATGGCGACGATGATCGACGAGGCCTGGCTTTGGACAGCATTGTTTGCCAAGGTTCAATCGTTTCGGGCGGACAGGTGGAACGAAGCATCTTGAGCCCCAAGGTGCGAGTCAACAGTTATGCTCGAGTCGAAGATTCCATCTTGTTTGAAGGGGTGGACATCGGACGCCGTTGCCGCATTCGCCGCGCGATCATTGACAAAGGCATTCGGATTCCGCCCGGGCTGGAAATCGGTTTCGACCGCGAACAAGATCTCCGCAACGGCTTTACCATCAGCGACAACGGTATTGTCGTCGTAGCCTCGGCCGACGGCGTTGATCAGTCACAAATGCATCAACAAGTCTGCCACACGTAGGCGAGTTCCTCCGAGAGTCGCCACAATCGACCGCACTATTCGAAGCGAATCTACGTGCTTTGCTATTCGCGAAATACGTCGGTTCGTTTCGTTCGTTACTGCCTGATTTTCTCGGCCGTTAGGAGGCGAATTTCTTCCGTGACAAGTCGCTCGATTGTTGCCATGTTCGCTCGGTTTGAATAAATCGCGTCCAACGCTCTCTTGATTTCAGCTTCGTTCGCGTACGTCTCCTTGGCTTGAGACAAGCAATGATTGTACAAATCTTGTTGATACTCCATGACGCTGGGCAACAGCGCTAAGTAAATGCACAAACCGAGCACGATCACTTGCCCGCTCATTGCCTCAATTCGTGCGACTACGGACGGCAGAAAACGGTAGACATTTGGGGATCGGTTCAACCAGATAATTGTGACCAATGAAACCGCCAGCATGCCAAAGAGCAGAAGGGATATTTCGCCCGATTCTGTATACCAATTTATGAAGTAGCCAAACAATGGAGGATCAGTGTCCGCAAGATTGATGACTCCAAATTGATATCGGTCATAGTTGTACATGTACAATCGAAAGTACAGCGGTTCACGAGCCGACTGTGCGCGAACCATGGCCGATATTCCGCCCAAGATGACACCGATAAACGTCATCATCAGCAACAGGTCTCTGACCGCCAACCGATAGTTCTTCTTGCGAAGCCAAGCAAAGCAAGTTGCTACAATTACGGTGATTCCCAGCACGGATAGGCCGGCATCCGAATTCAGCGGATGAATCAACCAATCTACGAATGTGTCAAAACCAATGGTATTGGCAACAGCCAGTGACGTTGCGACTGTCGCACTTAGTGAAACCAATATTTCCCACCACACAACGGGATAAATCCGCTTTTTTGCTTGAGGAAACAACAAGACAACGCGACAGGCGACGAAAACCGCAAGAGCCACGGTTCCGACCACAGGAAACGCTGCTACCAAGAATGGCCTCCACGTCATCGATGCTGGCGTCACATGGGAAGCCTGGCGATTAAGTAGTCTTATCGCTTGATCGGTGACTCGAAGTTCTACACTTGCTCTGGTCAATCTCTTTTCGATTTCAGTAGCGACGTCTTCGGAATGATGTTCTGAAGTCGCGGAAATTCCGGTGAATAGTCTCTTCGCTCTTTGCCACAACAAGCGGCGTTCGGGCAGATTATATGTGCCCTGCGCCTCTTGTTCGCAGAGGATCGCAAACTGGATTGCTTCAGCGAACTCATTTGCTTTGCTCACGTTGGACAAGCAGATTTTATAATTCGCCTCATCGTGGATCCATTCGTAGTCGTTGAACCGCAAAAGCCACTGCTGTTCTCTAAATTCAATATTCGTATGCGGAAGGAATGCAGCCAAGAAAGGTCGGTCGTCGAGTTTTGCAAGGTATGTTTTTTCCCGAGCGTCAGCAATTCGGTTGCCGAGATCAAGCGTTTGTTTCTCTCCGTGAAATAGCGCCAAAACAATCAGGTAGTCGTATAAGGCATTTTCGGGATCATGCTGCTGGCATTCAGTCAGAATCGCAAGCCATTGCTTGATCGCTTTGTCGCTGGTTGCGATTTCGTCATTCGGGTCCGCAAGTTTCCAAGCCATCGAAGTGAGACTGTCTCCGATGACAACGCTATCGCCTACCAACAGCATCGCACGTGCCTGCCATAGGCGATTGTTTTCCGGAGCCTGCTGACACGCTTGATAGGCAAGTTTGGCGCGAAGCTTCGGAGAATCTGCGCACATTGCAGCGCCCATGATTGCTTCAGGCGAAAGTTGTTTGTCGCGAAGAATCTGTTCTATTTTTGCGTCGTTCAGCCGATGTATGTAGCGGTGCTTCTCGAATCTCGATACGCTGACGTCGTACCATTGATTCCCCAGAACGGTACAAGTGACGTCGTATTGCCGACAGCAAATCCAAGCGCGAATAAGCAATATCAGCAAAACACCACTGGCTACATATAGACGGCGGCGTTGGGATGTTGCTGGCATTTGAATGACTAAACGTCGTTGGAAAACGAAAAGACCACGTCACTGATGCGTATTCGATCTACAAAACTGTTCCTTGGAGAAAATTCTAATAGCTGAACGGGCAATGTCGATGCGATTCGAAGTGTGAAAGTAGTCACTTCGCGGAGGCAGTCGGCGCCCTGCCCATCAAACGGTCCTCAGTTACTCGTCGCGCCGTCAGTCTGATTACATGCTAGCACTGGGTGATATTCGGCCCATCGAAAATGTGTTTGCGGAAATCGTTGGCCAGCTACTAGATTTGACTGGGGTAAATGGCCTCAGACTCTGTGCGAACACTCGCTTTGGGCATGGCAACTGCTTCGCTTCTTTGCTTCCAAATACTTGGCGTAAAGGAGTGCACAATGAAACGACGCAAGAAACGGACAAATGGGAACCTCGTGCTGGTCTTAGCCGCGGCACTGATTCTACTAGGCC
>JAGQOZ010000714.1 GCA_020426955.1 Planctomycetales bacterium | reverse complement strand
CCTGCAGATCCCCTAGCCGATAGGGGCGAGTACGAGACCGCGGATGTGGTACTGTTAATGAACTGAAACTCGCGAAAGGAAAAAGTAGGAATAATCTCCCCTTTTTCAAACGTGAACGACTATTGCTGGCGGAAAAAGCGTTTACGATGGGTTACAGCTTTCCGAACCGATTTGGATTGCGGAAACACAAGGGATTGCGTTTCGTCCGACGAAGGGACTTGTTTGGGTACGCGATGACAAATTGATTCGCAAACCGGGATTTCGTAACCCCTTTTTGAAGACCGCAGTCCGTGGTCGGGAGATTTGCATCTAATGAAGTGTTTTCCTGTTCGCGCGATGATCATCGCGTTTGTCTTGGCAACGGGACTGAACGTTGCCCAGGCGCAAACCATCGTCTTTGATGATTTCGAAGCGTATGCTGCCGGAAGTATTGATGGCCAGGGTGGCCCATGGGTCGACTTCGGCGGCACTCTGACAACTGACGTGAGCGCAGTACAAGCCTCTAGTGGCTCTCAGTCGATGCGACTGGCTGTTAATCCCATCGATCCGAATCCTGCGGGAATTACTGGATATGGTTCCGACGTATGGGCTGGCTTGGATGAACCGTTGACTTCGGGAAAGTATGAACTTGGCTTTAATCTGTATGTTCCAAGTCGTTTCAACGGTATCAATTTCAACTTCATTTCGGAAGGTTTTGTTGGACCTCCCGACTTCAATTTCGATTATGGAGCGTATCTGATTGCTGACGGTGTAGCGGACGTATTCAAGTATCAGGCGGATATCGAAGTCACGACGCCTTTGGTACGCGACGCTTGGACACCTGTATTGGCATCGATCGACTTAGACAACAACTCGGTAGACGTCTATTACAACGGTAGTCTGTTGACGTCCAATGTTTGGGAACCGGGTGACGGTGACGCGACAGTCGTTTCGCTGCAGAGCATCAACTCTTGGGCGCAGGACGGTACTACGGGTGCGGTCTTTATCGACGACTTCAGTTTGGTGGCCGTTCCAGAACCAGCGACCAGCGTTTTGGGTATCTGCCTTTTGCCTTTGTTAGGGCTGATGCGTCGCCGCAAGTAAACTGAATTCTGATAGGGAATAATCATCGAAAGCCGAGCGAAATCCGGGACGCTCGGCTTTTTTTGTGTCAAACTTTGTTGGGCTAAGCTAAGCGCATTCCGCGGCATGTTGCAGGCGAATACGCCGACTGAGCTGTTCAATTTCATCGCGATATTCTTCGCGCTGCCGCTGCCATTCCAGCGATTGCCGTTCGAAGTCGGCTTCGCGATGATCGATGGCGTTTTCACGAACCAGCAATTGGGCGTCACGCGATTCCAATTCGTTCCAGCGACGGTCAATCCATAGCTGGGCGTCTCGAACCTGAGTTCGCAGTCGGGCTTCTTGTTCGGCCAGGCGTTGCGAATAGGCAGCCATTTCTGTCCGGCGTCGTTGGAGTTCGTCATTGGCTAGTCGATAGTTGTCGTCCAATGACTGGCGCAATCGACGCATCGACGACGCGACGTCTTGATCGGAACCGACACCAGCCATCTGTGCCCAAGTCTGTTCCGTGGCAATCCGCATGCTGAGTGCTTCTCGGTGCAGCATCGTGATTTCATCATGAAGTTTTTCCAATTGACGTTCTCGTTTGGCGAGTTCTGATTGCCGCTGGTGTTCCTCTGCATCCCACGGTTCGGTTGAAATGTGTTGCGGAGCTCGGTCGTTTTGACTCTTGGGTTCTGAACCTTCGGAAGCGGAATGGCTGGGACTGGCCTTAGGCATCGCAAGTTCGTTTGCCAAAACGCGAACTTCCTTGTGGCTGCGAATGTCCGTGCCGCGTTCGCTTGTGTCCGGTGGTTCTGGTGTGTTGGAATGTGGTCGGTGGTCGGAGGCTTGATCTCGCGAATCGAGGGAATTCGCGTCGTCGTTTGAAAATTCAAACCCAGGCAAGGACCGCAACCGCACGGTTCGCTCTTCTCGTTCTACTACGGCCAGCCTCGCGTTCAGCTCGGATTCTCGCTGGTCAAGTACGGCCAACCGCTCTTGGAGCAACGCCGCAAGTTCTTGAGCGTGTCCGTGAAATTGTTCGGCTTGACGGCCGGAATCGAGTCCGGCGATGGAGGCCAGCAATTCACGAGTCGGTTCGTCATCTAGACGAATGCCCATCTGTGGCTCCAGGCCGTGTGCGGTATCGACTCGAGTTGTTTCGGTTCGAATTTGTGCTTGCGACATAGTTCGCTCTTTCAAGTTCGGAACTGGCGAATCGTATTTAGCTGGTAGTTTCGGCATAACCGGCAAAGATTCTTTATCTTTCGTCCCTTAAACAACCGTAACTGTTCCAATACCTGCAAAAAGTGCCGTCTTGAACCGTGGAAAGTCGCATGGGACAATTCAGGAAGTTAGCAGGTACAGCAATGCTTGCTTCGCTTCTCCAGAGTAGGGGAGGCGGCATTTCGGTAGACTGAAAGAGAAATCCAGAAATGAGAATTGAGCCTCTTGGCGACAACATTGTGGTCAAACGATTGGAAGCCGAGGAAACCACAACTGGCGGCATTGTTCTTCCCTCTTCGGCCCAAGACAAGCCAACGCAGGGAAAGGTCCTATCCGTAGGTGACGGTAAACTGCTGGCAGATGGAAGTCGAGCTACACATCAGGTCAAGGAAGGAGATCGAGTCTTCTTTTTGTCGTATGCCGGAACAGAAGTGGTGGTGGACGACGAACGGCTGCTGATCATGAGCGAAGATGAAATCTTGGCGATCTTGGAATAGCGCCGATTGGCTTTTGAATTGAGACTTCGCATTGGTCTGGTTGCGGCAATGGTTCGTGATTGCCGTTGGAGTTTT
>JAGQOZ010000713.1 GCA_020426955.1 Planctomycetales bacterium | reverse complement strand
CCAAGTGGAAGCGCGAGCGGCCAGTAGGTTCATCATGGACTCCGTTACGCACTGACCGCCGGTTCGCTGGTATCGGCTTGCGCAAACAAGTTTGCTATCACCGATTCCAGCGGTGGATCTTCCACACTGACATCTTCCACTGGACATTGATCCAAAATGGCAGCCAAGGCGCTGGCCACATTTTGCCTGGGAATCAGGAGTTGTGCCTTGGGTGGATCGACCGATTGAACTTCACCGAACATGGCCAAATTCTCCGGCATGCGATCTGCCGCGAACGCCAGCGATACCACTTTGTGTCCACTGAATTGGTCGACAATTCCTTTCAGCGAACCGTCATATTTAATCTGCCCATGCGTAATAATGACCACTCGTTTGCAGAGTGCCGCCACGTCCTTCATGTAGTGACTGGTCAGCAAAATCGTTGTTTGTCTTTGCTGTTGATAATGCTTCAAGAACTGTTGGATGTTATGTTGGGCCACCACGTCTAGTCCGATCGTGGGTTCGTCCAAAAATAGAACTTGTGGCGAATGCAGCAAAGCGGCAATCAGCTCCATTTTCATCCGTTCGCCCAGCGAAAGTTCGCGAACCGGTTGTTGCAACAACTTGCGAACGTCCAGCAAATCGGTCAATTCGTCACTGGTTCGTTCGAATTCGTCCGCAGGGATTTGGTAAATCTGCTGGTGCAAACGAAAAGATTCCTTCGCCGGCAAATCCCACCACAATTGATTCTTTTGCCCCATGACCAGGGCGAAGCGGCGACGATACGAATTTTCTCGTTTCCAAGGCACATGCCCCAACACGGTGGCTTCACCGTCCGAAGGATAGATCACTCCGGACAGTAGTTTTAGCGTCGTGGTTTTGCCAGCGCCGTTGGGCCCCAGAAACGCGACCAATTCACCTTGATCCACGGACAGGTCGATGCCATCCACTGCGTTGACTTCACGAAATTCACGATGAAACAGGCCTCGCACCGACGCGAACAGCCCTTCCTGCTTTTGGTAAACTCGATAAGACTTTCTCAGTCCCTTAATCTGGATTGCTTGCATGACCACAGATTATAAACGTGTCCCACAACTCCGAAAGGGAACGTCCGGCCAAATTCGCTGCAACGGCAAGTCTGTCGATTGGCGAATACCCATTTTCATCGTTCTGATTTTGCAAGGACAAGCATTGAACGCCGCAGAAAAACAACTGACCTTTGCCTCGCACGGCCACATTTTGACCAACATTGGCGTTTGGTCAGCGGACAGTCAGTGGATCTACTATGACATCCGCAGCGACCACGCAGGTGCGAACTTTGATGGAAATCGGATTGAACGAGTTCACGTCGGCAGTTGCAAAACGCAAACCGTTTACACCAGTGACCACGGTGCTTGTTGCGGAGTGGTGACGGTTTCGCCTGTCGAAGATCGCATTGTCTTTATTCACGGCCCCGAACATCCCACGGAAGAATGGAGCTACGGTGCGTATCATCGCCGAGGTGTCTTGGTGGCGGCCAATACATTTGGCACGAACCGCACAGAGAATCTGGACGCTCGCAATATCGTTTCGCCGTTCACGCCAGGTGCTCTACGAGGTGGCACGCACGTGCATACGTTCAGCGGCGATGGACAGTGGGTGTCCTTTACCTACGAAGATCACGTTTTGGCAAATCGTGATACCGACACTG
Organism: Planctomycetales bacterium; assembly: GCA_020426955.1. GTDB lineage: Bacteria > Planctomycetota > Planctomycetia > Pirellulales > Pirellulaceae > JAGQOZ01. The sequence goes on along the minus strand of JAGQOZ010000713.1, from coordinate 1,175 downwards.
CTAACCAAACCACGGCGGAAACCAATCAGCGCAACGTAGGAGTGAGCGTCCCGGTTCGATCTGTTTCCGTCCCCAATACCCATCCTCGCAATCACATCGGTTCGCACTTTTCTGTCTTGGTCACCTTGACACATGATTCGCCGGAACCTGGTTCGGACCAGATCAGCAAAGCGTTCAGTGATGCGTGGATTGGCACGCATGGTTACTTGCGATCGGACGGCAGTCGGCAAGTCAGGGCAATTGCCTTTCAAGGAAATGTGACGACCACTTCAGGCGATATCATTTCTGAAGTCTTTGTAGCGGACCTGCCGAACGACGTGAGCCAACCGTCGGATGCCGGTCCCTTGGAAGGAACCACAACCAAGCGTCCTCGGCCGCCGGCCGGCGTCGTCCAACGGCGTCTGACCTTCACGCAACAACGAAAATTTCCGGGAATTCAAGGCGAACGTCACTGGTTGCGAAGCCACCCCGATGGTTCGCAGATTGCGTTCTTGATGAAAGACGATCGTGGCATCGTACAACTATGGACAGTGTCTCCACTCGGCGGCGACCCCAAGCAGTTGACATATAATGACCACGATGTGGCATCGGCGTTTTCGTGGAGCCCCGACGGAACTCAGATTGCACATGTCATGGATGGCAGTGTGTGTGTGACCGATTCACAATCGGGAATCACTCGACGGCTTACCGCCAAGTTGCCCGATGCGAAATCGGCGCCGCGCCCCGAAGCGTGTGTTTTTTCGCCCGACAGCAAGCACATTGCGTTTGTGCGAGCAATAGCGGATGCCACAACCGGAGAATATTGGAACCAGATATTTGTGGCTGACCTGGACGAACCCCAATCTTGATCCGAATGGCGAATCGAGCGTTAGGCGGTCTTCGAGAAATAGACTGCTTCGGTTCGGCCACATCGGCGAAAAAGAATCAGTAACGCCGCCAGACACCAGGTGAGTTGCGGCTCCGGAACAAACACTTGGCCTGCCAAGCCGTTGTTATAACCACCGTTCGCAAAGGCCGTGACGAAATCGTTCGAGTTGAATTGGCCGTCACCGTTCCAGTCTCCTTCACTGTAGATGGCGGGCTGCCCCGTTTCGAACTTGCCAACCGTAAAGACTTGTACCAAATCGGTCGAATCGAAGCGGCCGTCCAAGTTGCTGTCGCCCAGCCACGTCCCC
>JAGQOZ010000712.1 GCA_020426955.1 Planctomycetales bacterium | reverse complement strand
TCCGGCCAATTCGCACCTTGCGAAATCCACTGCCGAAGCGTCGCAATCTGTTCTGCGGAAAGCGGTGCCGCGTCTTGTGGCATCTGTGGTTCGCTGCCAGAGACCATTTCCAACAGCATGCTGGCGTCCGGATCACCAGGCGAAACCAGCGGTCCGCTGTCTCCGCCTTGAGTCAGCGCCGTTGACGAACTGAGTGACAGACCACCTTCCGCATTGTCAGCGTGATGGCACGACAAGCAGTGCTGACGCAAGATCGGAGCGACTTCCGTTTCAAACGCGACGGTAGCGCCGATGGCCGAAGAACTCCACGCGGATATCAAGCAGCCGCCGAGCATAACGATGCGGCGAATCAGCAAATTTCGGCAGCCTGGTTCTGTGGTCAACATGGTAAGAAACCAGCATAAAGATGACGGAGCGACTTACGGGCGGGAGTCCTTCGCAGCAGGAGTTTCACTATTGTACCAAATTTAAATTTGAATAGGGAATCGCGTGGCGGACAAGCTTGAACGTAGGCGCCAGCGACAACCCCGCCGACGAAAGTGAAACGCCGTTCGTTGCGTTGTATGCGGTCTAGGATTTAGAACGGGTCAACAGGCGGCGTGATGCCGACGGCGCCTAAGTCCGAAGGATTGTATTGGACTTCAAAACGGTGAGTCCCAATGGACAACACTGATCCCGGCGGAACGCGCCGCTGATCCACCAACACTCGATTGACCCGCACTCCATTCGAACTCTTGAGATCCTTCACGTACCACCAACCGCAATACATATACAGCAAACAATGTTGTCCCGAAACATCGGAAAAGGGCAGGACGACATCGCACGAACGACTGCGTCCGATGGTCAAACGAGGTTCACGCATGACAACCGACTCGCCGCCGTCCAAGGCAATCAATTCGCCCAATTTATCCAGCGACTTGGCGGGTGTTGGCAAATGAGCGGCATGTGGAGCGGTAGCCGCGCTGTCTGTTTCGACCTTCGCGGGTTCGGCTTCTGCGCCGCCTTTGTGCGTTAAAGACTTGGTCATGGTGAGTTCGTTCCCTGTCTTGTTGAACACCACCTTGTCCATCAGCCCCCACATCAACACCAAGCCACGCCCGGACAGGTCGTTGTCCTCCATGGAAATAGCCAAGTTGCTTTCCACGTCAAAGCCATTTCCTTCGTCTCGAACCGTGACTTTCAGTTCTTGACGAGTAACAATGGCTCGCACCAAACACGAACGCTTGGCCAAATCGGGCGATGACACGGCCTTGTCACTGGCCAACTGGCTGACCGCCTCCCAGCTACCAACGCAATCTTCCGGCGGCAATTCCAGATTGCCGCAACACATGGCGTTGATCAGGGCTTGTTCAAACGCCACGCCGATTTGCAAAATGACGGCGGCGTCAGACTGTCCCAGACCGCCCACCATCTGCTGTACCAACGTGACCAGCGGCGGAATCAGGGTGACATCATTTTCTAGCTTGAAATGAAAATCGGTCACCGTGGCATGATCAATCAGTCGCTGGAAGTCAGAATCGGCTTGTCCCAACTGCAAGACATGATTGATGGAATCGACAAGCAATTCGTTGATCTTGGACTTGGGAACATAGCTGGCCGCACCGGCCTGCAGTGCTTGAGCAGCCAGCGTTTCGCTACCCATGCCGGTCATCAGGATGACAGGGATATGGCTGAATTCTTCGCGAATTGCCCGCACCAATTGCAAGCCGTCCATTTCGGGCATCTGCATATCGGTCAAGACGATGTCGGGTTGCTGAGACCGAAGTTGCTTGAGTGCGCCCTTGCCATTTTCGGCAAAGCGAACCGCCAAATGATTCTTTTGCAACATCGCGCCGACAATTTGCCGATCCGTGGCCGAATCATCCACAAGTAGAACGGTTGGCATGCGTATCCCCTTAAATCAATAAACGACCGAATCAGCACGATATTTTCGTCCGACACGGCAACCAGTTTTTTACTTTGGTCAACGAACTCCCAACAGCTCTAACTGGCGAATTTCGGCTTGCCAACGTTCTCTGTCTTCTTCCGTTACGTTCGGGTCTGGCAACAACGAACGTCTAGTACAGTTTACCAAGGCCTGAAGCGTTTGATAGCGGCGAGTTTGTCCGATTGCGGGCAGAATTTGATCGTTCACAATCTGGACAATCTGATCTATCGAATCAACGTCGCTGGCCTTCAACTGCGATCGCAAGGATGCAAATGACGCCGCTGAATAACCCTCGGTCAACACGTCCACTTTTTGAATGTCCGCTTCGCTAGGCTCTTTCAATACCGGGGAAAGTAGCCAACGCAAGAATTCTTGACGATCTTCGCCCTCCGGATCCAAGACCGGAATAATCAAATCACCCACTCGTCCGGGCCTGCGAATATCCGGAGAAAGGAGATGAATCCGAGCTGTCATCAACAACCAGATCACTCGGCCTTTAAGCCTGGGGTCTGACATCATGGCCTGAATCTTGCCCGTCAGACGTCGTTCCGTGGAATGCGACTCTTGTCCCACGCCACCAAACTGCGTGTCTGCTTCGTCCACAAAGATGACCACTTTGTCTAGCGCCTCTAAGACTCGTCGCAAGCGTTCGAAGATAACATCCGTCTGTCCGTACCACTGACTTCGAATACTCTTTAGCACCAGGACTGGCACGTCCATTTCACTGGCCACGGCTTCGAAAATAAACGTCTTACCTCCGCCGATAGGCCCCGCCACCGCAGCACCGGTTAAGGCTTTGTCTGGCGGTGCTTTAAACCGAGGCAACAGTTCGCGCTGGATGAAGGCTTTTAGTTTCGAATTACCCTTCAGGTCTTTGATCAGATGCGATGGCTTTTTGAATTCCACCACGTCTTCACCCA
>JAGQOZ010000711.1 GCA_020426955.1 Planctomycetales bacterium | reverse complement strand
TAAGGTGCAAACTAAGGTGCAAACTAAGGTGCAAACTAAGGTGCAAACTAAGGTGCCACCCGACTTTCACATCTTACGCTGAACCAATACAAATCCGATTCGCCGCTTGTTCAACATCGCAGTGTACGGCCTCCGTCCACTACCAGCGATTTGCCGGTGATAAATGGATTGATGGCCAGGCCAAAAATGGCTAGTGCAACATCTTCCGGAGTGGCATGTCGTTGCAGTGGAGTGAGTTGTTTGTGGGGATCGGTGAACTTTTCCCAGCCAGCAATCCAACGAGTTTCCACGACACCCGGCGCCACGGCGTTGATTCGCACGTCCGGTGCTTGGCTAAACGCCATGGCTTTGGTCATATTCAGCACTGCCGCTTTGGAAGCGGAATATGCAATCGAACTCCCCTGTCCCGTGTACGCCGCGATCGACGAAACGTTGACAATGTGACCGCCACCGCCTTTTCGCATTTGCTGAATGGCGGCTCGAGAAACATAGAACAATCCTTTCACGTTCACGTTCAGTACCGAATCCCATTTTTCTTCGTCCATGGCGTCCAGATCGGTTGCCGAGACAAAACTGGTCGTGGCCGCATTGTTAACCAGTTGGTCTAGACGGCTGAATTCGGCGTAGACTTGTTCGCACATTCGTCTAACTTGCCGATCGTCCGCCACGTTGGCTTGGACGGCGATGGCCGTACCACCAGCCGCTTGGATTTCAGCCACCGTCTGCTCGGCTTCGCTTCGAGACTTAGAATAGTTCACTGCCACCGCAGCGCCTTCTTCGGCAAACAGCAAAGCGGTAGCGCGACCAATTCCAGTGCCACCGCCAGTAATCAAAGCAACTTGGTTCGCGAGTCGGCTCATTTCAATACCCACCTAATCATGGTTTGATGCAACAAAAGCGTCTTAGTATAAGCGAACCGACTTTGCTTTCGCATGTACCGGAAGTTACGATAGACGTGCGAACGACGTTAAAGTGCGAATCTGGAAATGCGGTGAATTGAAAGGCGGAAATGATAGACGAACCTGAACCACATGGCCAAAGGCGTTGCAAGATGCTCGCGTGGCGGCATTTTCAATTCGCCTGGTGGTCACTCTTGTGTTTCCTGAGTTTGGGAATTGCCCTGGAACTGTTGCACGGTTTCAAAGTTGGTTGGTACTTAGAGCCAGCATTCGAAACTCGACGGTTGATGTGGACGCTGGGACACACGCACGGCACGCTTTTGTCACTGGTGCATATTGCCTTAGGAGCCACCTTGGTGTTGTTTGCGCAGGAACTTTCCAAGCCGCTGCGTTGGGCGTCACCTTGCTTGTTTGCCGCTAGCTTCCTGTTGCCCGGAGGTTTCTTTCTGGGCGGAATCTTTCTGTATTCCGGAGATCCGGGGCTGGGCATCTTTTTAGTGCCACTGGGCGCACTGTCATTGTTTGCGGCGGTGCTATTGACGGCACTGGCAACAAGTCGTTCCCTTCGATGGACGCCGCAGTCATCGCATCCACCAACTGAAAACAAGCGACGCAAACGTTCGTAGCAAATCTTTTGAGAACAGTCAAAGGCAAAGAAACTGCAACTTTCGAGGCGAAAAACAATGTCTCTGGAGCACGTGTTCATTACTGTCATTTTTTGCGCGGCAGTGATTCCTATCGTGGCCACGTTGGGAAAGTTGGTTGTTGGCGGCAAGACTGTCACACTCAGCCTGATGGGAGCTTGGTTGTTGGTTCTATGTTTGGTGTTGACGATTGGTTGGCTCATGCGCGCACCGGTCGAAGTGGCACCGCAAGCGACGTTTCGCCCCAAGCAAGTGCCGACAAATGGTTACGTTGGATCCAACGCCTGCCGTAGCTGTCATCCGCACGAACATAGCACATGGCATGATTCCTTTCACCGCACCATGACACAAGTTGCTACGGCCGATTCGTTGATTCCGGCAGTCAACCACGATCCAATCCAAATAGGGCCAATGCAGTTTCGCTTAAGCAGTGATGGCGACAACGTGTGGGCTGACGTTTTGCATTCGGGCGCGCCTGGTCAAGAGTCGCAAGTTTCGCGTATGAGTCGCCGCATTGCCATGACCACTGGTTCGCACCACATGCAGCTGCTGTGGTATCCGCAAGCGGAAGACAATCGTTTATTGGGCATGTTTCCGTTTGTGTATTTAATTGAACAGAAGCGTTGGATTCCGCGAGGTGCCGCGTTTCTGCAACCCACATTTTCATTGGACGACGAACTGGGCCGGTGGAATCAAACGTGCATTGTCTGTCATGCGACGAATGGTCGGATGCGAGCGGTCGAAGGCTATGACGCAGAGTTGGGCGAAAAGTTTGTGGATGCCAGTCGAGTCGATACGGAGGTGTCCGAATTTGGTATCTCATGCGAAGCGTGCCATGGACCGGGACAGACACACGTTCAACAGAATCGTAGTCCGGTGGTTCGCTATCAAAAGCACTTGAGCCACCAACCGGATTCCTCGATCGTCAATCCCGTGGATTTGCCACATGATTTAGAATCACAAGTCTGCGGGCAATGTCATTCGGTACAGATGGCTACTTCGGTGACCGATTGGTCCAAAAACGGCTTCGCGTATCGCCCCGGCGATAACTTGCACGACACGCCTGATCGATTCATCTTTCGAGTGTCCGATCAGCCGACGGAGAACGAACAACGTGTCATGGATAGTCACCCTGAATTTGTCCAGGATCACTTCTGGCCCGATGGCATGGTGCGAATCTCCGGACGCGAATACAGCGGCTTGATCGAATCACCCTGCTATCGGCGCGGAGAACTTTCGTGCTTGAGTTGCCACAGCATGCATCAAGCACAGCAAGACGATCGTGACAGACAAGACTGGAGAGCGAACC
>JAGQOZ010000710.1 GCA_020426955.1 Planctomycetales bacterium | reverse complement strand
GATGGAAGTCAGTAGCCTGAATCCTGATTTGATGTTTATGCGAGCCAGTATTAATTTGGATTCGGGAGACTTGGCCGCCGCTAAGGAAACTCTTTCTCGACTCAAACACACGGGCGCAAAGCCGGTTCAAATTGGATTACTACAGGCTCGAATTCAGCTGGCGGAAAACAATTTCGTCAGCGCCAGCCAAACGTTAGAAAGACTCAATCCCGCGCAGAATTCGCAGGTTCGAGAGCTACTGTACAGGTGCTACGTTAGACTTGGCAAAACCGATAAGGCTCGTGAACTGACGGCAGCGGCCGAAGCAAGTCTCAACGGTAGCTCCAGCGATGCTTCAGTGCTGATCAACCGAGCACGTTTGGCACACGATAGCGGTGATCTCCAAACCGCATTGCGGAACTACCAAGAGATTTGGGAAAAACACCAAAACATGCTCACGCCAGAGGGCAAGGAAACAATTTTCAAACAGATGCTGGATATCCGTATCGAATTGGAATTAGCCAAGAACGAACAGGCGCGCGATTGGTCTGGCGTTGACGCCATGGTGGCATCTTGGAAGACGAATCCGAAGCTCTCCAGAGACGATGTAGAGTTGTTTGAAATTAGCATCATGAATCGCAAAGGCAATGTACGAGAAGCCATGGAACGCGTCGAACAAGCCAAAATGCGCAGCCCGAATTATTTGGCCTACTGGATGTTGCACAACACCATGATCACCGATCACGAACAAGCCATGAAGGTTTTGAACTTGATGCAGCAAAGATTTGGAGATATTGCGATTGTACGGCGTTTAAAGCTAGATCGCTTCGCCAGAATCGGCACCGAAAACGCCTTGGCTCAAGCCGAACAGTTGCTGGACGGCATGGACCAATTCGAAAAAGAGGATCAACAGACCATCAAGCGAATGGCGGCCGAGTTCAACATGCGGTTGAAGAAGTTCGACCGCGCGATCGAAATCTGGCAAGAACTGAAACAGGCGAATCCTACCAGCTTGACACTCCACGCAGAACTATTGGATTTGGCCATCCAAGCCGGGAACGAACCATTGATCACGGATACCGTCAGTGCCATTGGTGAACTGGCCGGGAAAGATTCCACCGATTGGCAACTGGGTGAAGCACAGCGGATTATTTGGCAGGTCCAAAATGAACGCCGAGACGCATCGGCAATCCCAGAAATCAAACGCTTGCTATCGGACGTTCAACGCTTGCGTCCTGACTACCCTTTACTTTACAAGTCGTTGGCCGATCTTGCCATTTTAGAGAACGACCCACAGGCCGCTTACAACGCGTTGCAAACCGGTCTGCAAAAGTCAACCGGCAACACTCGATACGTTTTTCTAAAGCAACTCGGTAGTTTGCTTACGCAGATGGGACGCGTTCAGGAAGGCCAACATTTCCTGCAACAGTTGCCAGAAGAAATGCGAGGGCGTCAAGACGAACTGACGGCGCTCGTCATCCTCGCTCAACGAGATCCCAAAGCGGCGTTACAGAAAGCCCAGGAATCGATTTCGCAGGACACCACTGACCCACGCGAATTGAGCATGTTGGCCGACCTTTATTTTGTAAATGAACAATACGACCAAACCGCTGCGTTACTGAAACGAGCCACCGAGCTTGACCCTAAGAGTCCGCAACCTTGGCAGCGCCGTGCCACAATGTTGGTACAAATGGACCGCAAGGACGAAGTGGACGCCTTGCTGCCGACAATCCAGACCAATCTAGAGGATCCCAAGAAGTCACTGGTGCTGGGGCAAATTAATGCCGTGCTCAAGCGTCCCGATGAAGCAGAACGCTGGTATCAGCAAGCCTTAGACGGCGGTCCAAACGATGTCACCTTGCTGCGGAATATGGCGCAATTCTATTTGCACAGGGAATTCAATCGAACAGAAAAGGCGTGGCCTATTCTGGACCGCATGGAAAAACTAGACCCCAGTAATTCTCTGAACGCAGCCAACAGTCAATGGGCTCGGCAGCAGTCGGCGTTGCTGCTGGCACAATCCGGCACATTTGAAGATTTTCAAAAGGCAATCCAGAAGCTGGAAGAGAACGCGAACGGCGGCAAGCTAACCGGTGTAGATCTTCAGCTTTGGCTGCAGATATGTGCCGAACGTCCCGACGCTTCTTCGCGAAAAATGGCCGCCGACAAGCTAGATGAAATAGCGTTAAGCCGAGATCTTTCGACCAACGAAATGAAGATGCGAGCTAACTTGGCAAGCCAAAGTGGCGATTGGCAGCAGACTCGCCAGATGTTCATGGATTTGATAAGCCGAAATGCCAAGAACGAAGAACTCAAGGCCAGCTACTGCGCCCAGTTGATTCAGCATGACAACCTTAGCGAAGCCAAACGTTGGCTGGCCCAATTAACAGACGGGTCTTCAGAGAAAGTTCAACTTCAAGCCCTGATTTATGCGAAAGAGAATAAAGCCGCTGATGCTCAAAAGTTGTTGGTCAGCTTCGCGCAACATATTCGCAAAGACACTCCCGCAGCATTGGCAACGGTCGCATTGGCTGCCGAAACGGCCGCTAAGAATGACGCGGCTGCAACCAATGGCAAGATGTCACCGCTCTGGGGCCTGGCAGAACAACTATGGCAAGCCTTTGACAAAGACAATGCGGAAAGCGAATTAGAGCTGGCTCGGTTCTATGCCCGAGTGCCGCAGGGCAAACGCCTGACTCAAGCGTTAAAGCTATCGCGAAGTGAATTGCAGAACGCCCTTAAGGAGAATGACGAAGCGGCATGCATGGACTACATCACCGTTGGCATTATTGGTTTACATAATAGCCGAGAAGCACTTGGATCCGATTCAAAACTTTATGACGAAGTAGAAAAGTGGATCAATGCTTGTCGAGCTC